>CAMDOP010000115.1 GCA_945903675.1 Crenothrix polyspora | reverse complement strand
TGCTTTAAAGTACTTATGGAGCGTCCACGTCGTCGGCCATTGCAGGTACTACCAGCCGAGGTGGCAAGTTTGCTGAAACTATCAAATAGATTAAAACTGTGTACCAACCTGATTTGATGTATTTAACCTTAAGTTGGCGCTTATGGGTTGCAAGCCCCGTCCCGCTTGGCACTCCGGCAATCAATATATAGTAATTCTTATAAGAAAACTGTTAACAATTGTTAAGAGACCTTTGCGCGAACCCAGTAAGAACTGAGCCGGTCGGGGTTTGTAACTCCGACTGAAACGTTTGGATGCGCTTAAGCGTTGCTATATAACTAAAAGTAAAAAACCATCCTCGCAGATTTTTCAAAGCTAATTGCAATATCAACCGTTTAGCCACTCCGTCTCGTTTGTGAGGTAAAACACCGTTATTAATCTACACTTCAGCTTAATCACCTTTAAAAATATAAACGTGGTTCGTCCCTTATTTCCCTTAAGACTTACTGTTGTGATTTGCAGTTAGGTTATAGTTGGTTACACTTTTAGTTAATCGACAAACAAAGACAACGCTACGTTAACTCGGGCTGATAAGGCTTATGCTTGTGTAAGATTGATAGGCTTCTTCATTTTTAAGCCGCAATTCGCCTTATAGCTGGACAACCTTTTTGTTCAGCCTGCCACAAATCATACTTAACTTGCACGCTTAACCAAAACTCAGCAGAAGTTCCTAACCATAGCGATAATCTTATTGCCATATCAGCACTAATATTGCTGTTACCATTGAGAATCTTAGATAAGGTCACTCTTGAAACCTTTAATTCGCCTGCGGCAGTCGTTATAGACATAGACTCAGGTATCCATTCGCGCAAAATGAGCCCTGGATGTGGAGGATTGTGCATGGCCATATTTATTTCCTAATGATAATCTTGATAATCCAGCAAGATAATATCCTCACCTTCAAATCTGAATGTTAAGCGCCAGTTTCCGTTCACAGCGATTGAATAATGCCCTCTCAAATCACCTTTAAGCTCGTGCAACTGCCATGATGGGACATTGACATCATTTTTTGATTTAGCGTTATCTAGCGAAACCAGTTGCAAGCGTAACTTTTGCTCATGCTGAGCCTGAATACTTGCTTTATTTCCTGTTTCAAAGAAAGCCTTCAAACCTTTGTGAGAGAAACTTTTTATCATTAGTTATTGTAAATCGTTAATTAACACTTAACAAATTATTATTATTATTTTGGCTGTCTATAAGTAGCCTTGAGTTGCATTAATTTCGCATCGCTTGCCTTGCTGCTTGTGCTAAAAAGCCTGAGCGTGTTGCGCCATGCGCTTTGGCATAGCTATCAATTTCGCTCACTAAGCTTTGTGGCATAGAGATATTCAAACGCACTGGTTTAGTATCAAGCTTTGAAATATCGACATCAATTAATAGCCAAACGCCATCCGCATAGTCAGTATTTTTAACTAAGTCATCTAATGCGCTGGGCTTGGGTAGCTCTAAGTTTTGACCCTCACACCATAGCTCTATGGCTTCTTGAATCATTCTAGGTAAATCTTGCCAGTCATCCGCAGCAGAAAAACAGCCAGGAAAGTCTGGGATAGTTACACCGAGCGCGTGCTCTGTATCACCTACATGAATATAAACGGGATATAACATAAACTCTCCTACCAGTCCCAGCACACTAGCCTCGATGAAGTAACACGGAATCGAGGTTTTTGGGTAATGATTTCCTTGATTCCACTGCGTTACATTGCGGCTACTTGCTTTTAACCAAACCTAAATAGCTGCAAAAGCTTGTTCTTCACTCACAACAGGCAGCCGCTCACGCGGAACTGGAATAGCGGCCTGCCAATCTTTTTCATTAAGTAGTCGAAATTGGGTGATGGCTTGTTCAATCGCGGCTTGGTTGATTATATTGACATCAAGAATAATAGATAGCCCAATACCGTAGACATAGCTACGATCAAGTCGAAAAGACTCATGAATAATGGGGGGTGTTTCACGGATAATATCGACTTCCATTTTTTCCAATTGCTCCGAAAAAGTTAGTCCATTGAATTTATCGTACCGCATCTTTTCACGGTGAATAAGTTGGTAAGTCAAGACTTTGCCGGTGCTGGAAAAATCCGGAGGCACAAATTCTAACTTAGACTCATCAGCAAGCTCTTCTGACGTCAACATTGCCGTCGTGCGTTGGTGAGCAAGTTCTTGGACGGCATCCCAAAATGCCCTACGTGCGGTCACAATTTCCACATTCCAGAATGTGAAACGATCTTGACCGAGGAAATAGAAGTCAAACCACTGATTATATAAATCCGGTCTGTCAGGTTCATCAAGAAGCAAGTGGCTTGTAAACATACCACCATAATTGCCAGTTTCTCTTTTAATGCGGCCTTTTAGGCGAATGACTTCATTGCTGCGTTTATGTCTAGGCAGCATCACGAAAGCTGGGCGCTTTTTTTTAAATCGATGAGTCATAAATGTCCTAGGCAGTGATTTAGCAAGTAGCCGCGATGAAACACGGTGTTGCGAGGAGGTTTGAGTACTGTAAATTCTTGATTCTGCCTTGCTGCATTGAAGCTACGAACTAATGCTAGGCTTACTATATTTTAAATCAGTCGCACAAATAGTTTGTTTTCTTTGTGTAATACTTCGAAAAACATAGATATATCAATAGTTTATTTTAATCTTATTCCATTTAAATCGCTACAGCTTAATTTGTAATGTGCTTTGGTATTACTGTTATTTTTTAGTTTATTGGTCTTTTACGCGCTTGGTTATTTTAGTAACTTCACTTGATAAACTAGCCAGCAGCTTTATTTCCTAGCAGATTGTTTTTTAGACCCATTCCGCAATAGAGCGATTAACAAGGTGACTAGACTATCCTTCTGACGAAAAGAACATCAAACCGAGCAAAAGAACATTAAACCGAGCAAAAGAACTTTAAACCGAGCAAAAGAACATTAAACCGCGCAGAAGAACATTAAATCGAGCAGAAGAACATTAAATCGAGCAAAAGAACTTTAAACCGAGCAAAAGAACATTAAACCGCGCAGAAGAACATTAAATCGAGCAGAAGAATATTAATCTGAGCAAAAGAACATTAAACCGAGTAGAAGAACATTAATCTGAGCAAAAGTACGTCAAACTGAGCAGAAGAACATTAATCTGAGCAAAAGAACATTAAACCGCGCAGAAGAACATTAAACCGCGCAGAAGAACATTAAGCTGAGCAAAAGAACATAAAACTGAGCAAAAGAACATTAAATCGAGCAGAAGAACATTAAACCGAGCTTCAGTGTGACCCGCCTACCGGCCATTACCACAATGTTATCATTCCCGATAAATAACATTACGATCGACATCTACTTATTCACACTCACCACCTGCATAAACCTATTCACCGGACTAGAACTTAACTGTGGGCAGTGAAGAACATCAGTTGTTGCACTTTTTTCATGTTGGATGCCCAATAATTCAAGTTCATTTCATGCGATGACTTAGGCAAGGATTAATACTTATATCTAATCGCTAGTGTAAAATATCCAAACTGTTTCTTTGTGGTTATCTAGGTGTCTGCGTGTTAAAAGTTTTAATGGTCTTAATGAGTTGTTTAACTTTGGGCTTAATGACCGAATGTAATGCGTCTTCTTTAGCGGAACAATGGGCTAAGGTAACTAAGCCTTCGATCTACAGCGGAAATGCACAAAGTATAGGTTCATATACTGCGGGCTGTGTAAGCGGAGCGGTTTCGCTGCCTATCAATGGTAGTGGCTTTCAGATGATGCGATTATCAAGAAAGCGATCTTTTGGTCATCCTGATTTAAAACAATTTATTGAACATTTAGGACAAGTTGCAAGCCATCAGCATTTAGGTGTGTTATTGATTGGTGACTTGGGTCAGCCAAGAGGTGGACCTACCTTAAGTGGACATCGCAGTCATCAATCGGGATTGGATGTTGATATTTGGTTTTTGTTATCGAAACAGGCAGAAAGTCACATCCTAAGCGTTAGCGATAGAGAAACCTTGAGTGCGCCATCTGTGTTGATAGGAACAACGGATACCTTAGATTATAAGCAATGGTCGCTTGCTAATGAAAAAGTGCTATCTATTGCTGCGAATATGCCTGAAGTTGATCGTGTTTTTGTTAATCCAAGTATAAAGCGTGAGCTTTGTCATCGTTATGCGAGTGAAGACTGGTTAAGAAAAATAAGACCTTGGTGGAAACATGATGATCATTTTCATGTGCGCCTAAAATGTCCGCAAAACAGCATTGCTTGTCTAGCGCAAGAGCCTTTACCGCTAGGTAATGGATGTGATGCTGGTTTAGATTGGTGGTTTAGTGAAGAAGCCAAACACCCCGTTCCTACGAAAGTTACGCCCGCAGAACTGGTATTGCCCAAACTTTGTGATAGCGTGCTTAAAGAATAAGTTTGGCTACCAACTTAAGAGGGGACATTTTAGCTTAGTCGTTCACTTTTAGACAGCGCTCTCCTAAGTGCAGACAAAGGGCGAAAGGTTAAGGGCGAAAAGTTATCCTAGTATCTGTTCTAGCTTAATTTACTAGCCTCTTAGGCTTAATCTTTCGTCCTTTGCCTTTCGTCTGCACTCAAGCTGTCTCGGCTTAAGTTACTAGCCATAAGTTTTACTTGGGCATAGCTATTGCCGCTATCAGGCATACATCATAGAATGACGTCTTTTATACTCTACTTAGGAACTTTTAATGTCAGATACAATTTGGTTTAGAACCGGCGAAGCAACCGTGTTTGCAAGTGATGGTCAGGGTACGGATGCTATGCCTGAAATATTAATCGGGAGTGTTAAAGGCCCTGCTGGTAATGCGTTTGCAACGTTGATGGGGCAAACTGAAGGCCATACGCGTATGTTTGCTATTCGTGCAACTAATCAGCAAGTAAAGCCTGCTACGATCATCGTTCCAAAAGTAACGATTAAATCGAGTGCTTATGTAAATTTATTCGGTGGTCCAGTACAATCAGCCGTTGCTGATGCGGTGCTTGATAGTGTTATCGAGGGTGTAATACCTAAGGATCAAGCGAATGATTTATGTATTATAGCCATGTTATGGATTGCGCCTGAATGTGCCGCTAATCCTGATGTCGATCGTAAAGATTTATATCGTACTAATTATGAAGCCATGAAGATTGCTATATCACGCGCGATGACCAACTCACCAAGTATCGAAGAGTTGATAGCTAATCGTCATAAAATTGTGCATGAGATGTATGATCCAGAGACTGGCGAATCTCAATGGTAGTTTGTCTTTAATGGCGACTAATTTAAGACGGGATAATTTAGCTTAATCGTTCACTTTTAGACAGGGTTCTTTTAAAAGCAGGCAAAAGGCGAAGGGTTAAGTTGCAGTAGGTTGGGCTAACGGCTCTATCGTTAACCCAACATTGATGTCGAGAATAAGTTGGGTTGCGAAAAGCATGCAGCCCAACCCACACAGCTACTTGTCCCGTCTTAAGTGGGTAGCCACATAAGCAGCCTTCACTTCATTAAGCGTATGGCTGTTTATATGACCAAATCAGTCATCTTTCATGTTTTTCTTTGTAAGCGATTGTCGACTAATGATAGAGGCAATAACTTAAATTAGCAGCTATTTGTCACTTTATAATCAAGTCGTCATTATTATTCTATATAATATGGTCGAAACTCTTTATCCTCAACTCTAAATTCTAAAATGCCTTTATTACGTTTATCTAACATTTCCATTGCTTATGGTACCCATGCTTTATTAAAAAATGCTGATTTCCAGCTAGATGCCGGTGAACGAGTAGGTTTACTAGGCCGTAATGGTGAAGGTAAATCTACCTTAATGAAAATCATAGCAGGTAATGTTTTACCTGATCATGGTGATATTTGGCGTCAACCTGAATTGAGATTGGCGTGGCTGGAGCAATCTCCTGATCTTCCAGATGATGCGACTATCTATGATGCCGTTGCAAGTGGACTAGGTGAGTTAGGGGAATGGATTACTCGTTACCATGCGCTGACCTTGTCAATGGATTATGATGACGAAAAAGCCTTAAATGAAATGGGTGACTTACAACATAAGCTTGAAGCACATAATGGCTGGCATTTTCAGCAACGTGTTGAAAATACTTTAACCAAGTTAGACTTGCCAGGTGACTTAAAAATTAATAGTTTGTCGGGTGGTTGGAAACGACGAGTTGCCTTAGCGCGTGCTTTAGTGATCGAACCTGAAGTGCTGCTGCTTGATGAGCCTACCAATCATCTCGATTTTGAAAGTATTCTTTGGTTGGAAGAGCAATTACTTAACTTTCAAGGCGCTGTGTTATTTGTGACCCATGATCGATCATTCTTGCAAAAATTAGCGACACGAATTGTTGATTTGGATCGCGGCAACTTAGTGTCATGGGCGGGTAATTATGATGACTACTTAACCCGTAAAGCCGCAGCTCTTGAAGATGAGGCGAATCAAAATGCCGAGTTTGATAAAAAATTAGCAGAAGAAGAGGTTTGGATCAGACAAGGTGTAAAAGCGCGTCGCACACGAAATGAAGGGCGTGTTAGAGCTTTAGAAAAATTACGTAATGAACGAGCACAGCGTCGCCTACAACAAGGTACTGCTAGATTAGCTCTAGAAAAAGGTGATGCTTCAGGTAAAAAGGTTATCGAAGTCGATGATATTTGTTTTGGTTACGGCGATAGACAAATTATTAATCATTTTTCTACCTTAATTCAGCGCGGAGATAAGATTGGTTTAATTGGTGCTAATGGCGCGGGTAAATCAACGCTGCTAAAACTTTTATTAAAACAGATAGAGCCTAATAGCGGTGTCGTAGATCAGGGTACTAAACTTGAAATTGCTTATTTTGACCAATTGCGTGATCAACTAGATCCTAATTTGACGGTTGCTGATACTGTTGCTGACGGTAATGACTTTGTCGAAATAGCAGGCAATAAACGTCACGTTATGTCTTATTTAGGTGACTTTTTATTTGCACCTGCCAGTGCAAGGTCGCCGGTTAAAAGTTTATCGGGTGGTGAAAAAAATCGATTATTACTGGCACGATTATTTACTAAGCCTGCTAATCTTATAGTCATGGATGAACCTACCAATGACTTGGATCTAGAAACACTAGAGTTATTAGAAGAAAAGTTGGTAAATTATGATGGTACTTTATTACTGGTAAGTCATGACCGTGCCTTTCTTGATAATGTGGTCACCAGTGTTTATGTGCTAACAGGTTCAGGTGATGTTGATGAATTTGTCGGTGGTTATACTGACTGGATGAGTTATGTCGAACAAACTGAGTCTAGTAAACCAGTGGTTGCAGTTAAGAAAGCAGAGCCGGCTGTTAAACAAGAAATGTCTAGCAATGCTAAAAAAAAGAAGTTGAGTTTTAAAGATCAACAAGAGCTGAATAAATTGCCGGATATGATTGATGAGTTAGAAGCTAAGCAAGCAGCATTAACGTTGCAAATCAGCTCATCAGGCTTTTATAAAAAAGAGCCTTTAGCAATAGCAAAGACGTTAGATGAGCTGAAGGCTATAGAGGTGAATTTAGAGCAAGTGTATGCCCGTTGGAATGCTTTAGAAGCGCTAACAGAAGAGATTTAGGTTAAAAATTCGTTGCAAGATAGAGTGATCTCGACTATCCTTGTTGATTGTCAAAGTCACTCTATGACAAACAATCTAGGAGAGATGGCCGAGTGGTCGAAGGCGCACGCCTGGAAAGTGTGTATACGGTAACGTATCGAGGGTTCGAACCCCTCTTTCTCCGCCATTAATATTTGGGGTGTTAGCTCAGCTGGTAGAGCAGTGGACTCTTAATCCATAGGTCCGGGGTTCGAACCCCCGACACCCCACCAAATAAATCAAGGTCTTACGTGAAAACGAAGGCCTTTTTTATTGTCTAAAATTTATCGTGGGACATTGGTGGGGCAGTTGAGAATAAATAACTGCAACAAAGCAAGTCGTTTTTATACCTAAAAACACGCTTAGACATCATCGGTTAAACTAAAAAATTCACCTTTAAAAATACCTTAGTAAGGCTAAAAAGTAGCTGATTTAAGGGAATTATATTTTAAGATGCCCCTTGATTGTCCCATTAGCGGAAAGTAATTGTTATTAGCCCAATTATTAAAGGTTAGCTTGCTCAGGTCGATAACCACGCTTTCCGGTATTGCGACTCAACTCCCTGCTAAGGGCTGAGCCTGACACCCCTATGATCAAAGCGATGTCTTTTTGCTTCATATCTGCTTTCTTTAATAACTCAATCTGGTCTCTTTGTATCTTGGTTAGCTGTTTATAGCCTTTCATAAGCTTCCTCATCTTTGGTCGGATTGAAAAAGCCCTGAACTATATCAGCTAACCACTTTCTTTCCTGTTAAAAATGAATTGCACTTGTTAGTTGAATCTAAGCTAGGAATTAATGCTAAGCTTCATTTTTAATTTTACTCTACAATAGTTTATATCCACTCAAATAGAAAGTTGTATGGGGTGGGTCAATAACTGTAATCAATTAACCGAGAAAACTTCATGTCTCCTTATATGTACACCTCGTCAGTACCCGTTTTCAAACAGCTATTGAACAGCCTCAGCGCTATTTTAACTAAGGCTGAAGCACTTGCCACCGAGAAAAAATTTGATCAGAAAATATTGCTGGATGCACGACTGTTCCCTGATATGTTCCCCTTGAGCCGCCAAGTTCAAATCGCCACCGATTTCGCAATCAGTGTGTCAGCAAGACTGACAGGTGTTGAGGTCACTGCATATGACATCAATGAACAGAGCTTTGCTGAGTTGCAGGAACGTATTAGCAAGGCCTTATTGTTTATTGACAGTCTAACACCCGCGCAATTCGAAGGCAGCGAAACGCGTGAAATCGTGTTACGTCCGGATACACCAAAAGAGAAAAGATTAGTCGGTCATACCTATTTATCAACCTACGGCTTGCCGCAATTTTTCTTTCATGTCACTACTGCCTATGCGATTTTGAGGCACAATGGTCTGGAAGTCGGCAAGGGAGATTTTATGGGGGTCTATTAACCGTATTGGGTTAGACTCAATCTATAAGCTGTACAAAAGATTGTCCGGTTTCACGTAGATGGGCTACAACGCCATACATTATTTACACCAGTATATTGCATGCAAATACTGCTAAGTATTCGTAAAATTGTAATAACACAAGCAACAATTAATCCTAAGCTATTAATAACATCTTATTGAGCCATAGGTTGGCTATTGCAATGGTCTTTGCGTTATCTGGTGTATTGTCCATTTTATGAAAAAACTGTTAATTCCAGCTTTCTGCCAGATACATATGATCGCCCTTCTCGGGTGGACTTTACCGCACAGTTTTGGCAGCATAATGATAGGGCTTTTATTTGATGCTGTCATCCTGCGGAAATTGCTGGTCGCTCGATGCCTGTTTGCAAATAAAACCCCAACAAGTTTCTGTCTGGCAGTTACGGTTAATCCAATTTCA
>CAMDOP010000114.1 GCA_945903675.1 Crenothrix polyspora | reverse complement strand
CAATCTGGTATCTTTGTATCTTGGTTAGCTGTTTATAGCCTTTCATAAGCGTCCTCGTCTTTGGTCGGATTGAAAAAGCCCTGAACTATATCAGCTAACCACTTTCTTTCCTGTTAAAAATGAATTGCACTTATTAGTTGAATCTAAGTCATATAGAATTAATGAGGTTTCTTACTTAATAAAATTGGCATCGTTTCTTGTTGATCAGGTGCAACACCAAGTATCCTTAATGAACCAGCCATTACTTTAGAAAATACGGGTGCCGAAACTAATCCACCGTAATACTGACCGGCAGAAGGCTCGTCTATCATGACAACAATAATCAATCTTGGATCAGTAGCAGGCGCCATTCCAGCAAAAACCGCAAAATAATTCTTTTCAGTATAACCGCCAGCGCCCGCTTTTTTTACAGTCCCAGTTTTACCTGCAGCCGTATAGCCATCAACTCTGCCTTCGTAAGCTGTTCCATCTTTCATCATTACAGTTTCCATCATTTTTCTGACGCTTTTAGCTGTTTTAGCTGAAAAAACCCTTACAACATCATCATCTTCTTCACGCTTCAATAAACTCACTGAATGTAAAATCCCATCATCAGCCAAAGCTGTATAGGCTCTTGCAAGCTGTAATGCTGAGCTACTTAAACCATAACCGAATGACATAATTGCTCGATCAAAATCAGTCCATTTTTTATAATCCCGCATGGTACCAATTGCTTCACCTGGGAAACCTGACCCTGCAGAAACTCCAAAACCAAGCTTATGGTAAATATTCCAAAAATATTTGGGAGGCATTTTCAATGCCATCATACTTACCCCGATATTGCTGGATTTTTTTATGACATGCGTCAAATCCAATGTGCCGTAGTTATGCACATCTTTAACCGTGTTACGACCAATTTGATACGTTCCATTTGTCACAAACATACTACTAGGGCTTACATAACCACCCTCCAAAGCTGCAGCAACAACAAATGGCTTAACGGTTGAGCCGGGCTCAAAAATATCAGTCAAGGCTCTGTTTCTATGTGAACCCTCCGTTAAACTACTTTTAGTATTCGGATTAAATGAAGGTTGATTAACAGCCGCCAAAATTTCTCCATTTTTCGCATCTAATACCACTAATGCTCCAGACTTAGCCTTATTGACGCTTACCGCCAACTGCAACTCTCTGTATGCCAAGTATTGAATACGCTGATCAATACTTAACTCAATATTCTTTCCAGATACAGGTTCTTTTATATTTTCAATATCTTCAATAATTCGACGCTGACCATCCCTGATAACCCTTTTACTACCTTCACTGCCTTTTAACTGCTTCTCATAATAAAATTCCATTCCTTCCTGCCCGACATCCTCAAAGTCTGTAAAGCCGACTAGATGTGCAGAAACAGCACCTGCAGGATAAAAACGTTTAAATTCTCGCTCAAAATACACACCTTCTAGCTTTAGAGCCTTTACCTGCTCACTAATCTGAGGATTAACTCTACGAGCTACATAAATAAATCGTCTTTGAGCATATTGCTTTATCAATTCTTTTATTTTACCCGCTGGCAAACTCAGCAACTTTTCCATTTGCACGAGCTGCTCCTCTTTCAGAAACTTTAGTTCTCGAGGGTTGACACCTACCGATTCAACGGGGGTACTAATTGCCAACGGCTCTTCATTTCTATCTTTTATCATGCCTCTGTATGCCGAAACAGTGACATCATCAACTTGCCTTTTATCGCCCTCTTCCTTGAGAAATTGCTTATTAAAAACTTGCAGATCGATAGCGCGACCAGCTAATATCAACATACAAGCAATCATAAATAAAAGCAGGAAATTTCTTCTCCCAGAAAAATCACTTACCGAAGGCTTCCTTGCATTTCTAACTCGAAAATCTAACATTTAAGGATTTATATAAATAATTTTTTCTCGTAATGGCATAATCAGCCTTAATTGATCTCGCGCCATCAATTCAATCCTATTTTGCTCAGCCAGCATAGACAACTCAAGTTGCATTTGCCCCCACTCAATTTCAAAATGATCCAATTCTCTTTCCTGCTTTTGAATCTCAATAAAAAGCAAATGGCTATAATATTTACTATAAATTACGGACAAAGCTGACAATAACAACACTGCCCCTAAAACACCTATAAGTCGCGGTATAACCATTTAAATTTTCTCAGCAACCCGCATAACAGCACTTCTGGACCTTGGGTTTTGGCTAATTTCCTGTGCACTGGCTTTAAAGCCTTTACTTGGCTTCTTTAAAACACCCTTAAGAATATCAACTTCTTTAATAGGCAATTTGCCAGGATTATGTTTTGCGCCGGATTCATTTCTAATAAAGCGCTTTACAATTCGATCTTCCAGAGAATGGAAAGAAATCACCACTAACTTGCCTCCCGGACCTAGAACTCGTATGGCCTGATCCAACACTGTGGACAACTCATCCAGCTCTTTATTGATTTCAATGCGTATAGCCTGAAAAGTTCGTGTAGCAGGATGCTTATGTTTTTCCCTTAAAGGCACTACATCTTCAATTAAATCCGCTAATTGCTTAGTCGTTGTAATGGGAGACTTCACTCGCTGCTCTAATATTGCTCGAGCTATGCGCCTTGCAAACTTCTCTTCACCATATTCAAACAGAACCTTTACCAATTCTTTTTCATCTACACTAGACAGCCATTGCTCAGCCGACACTCCGGTAGTGCTATCCATACGCATATCCAAAGGGCCATCCCGCAAAAAACTAAAGCCTCTTTCTGGCGTATCAAGCTGAGGCGAAGAAACGCCTAAATCCAATAAAATTCCGTCAATCTTTCCTACTAGGCCATCACTACTTACTATATTTTCTAACTGGGAAAAACAACTGTGTTTAAGTTTAAATCGCTTATCTAAACTCATGGCTTGCGCGGAGTCTGCATTAATAGCATCTGCATCACGATCAAATGCTAACAACTGACCATTTGAACCTAATAAATCTAAGATACCTTGACTATGACCACCTCGACCGAAAGTACAGTCGAGATAAACGCCATCACTTTTAATTGCTAATTGCTGCAAGGCTTCTGCATACATAACGGGCAAATGTTCCATTAACTATTTCCCCATATTAAAATGACAATGCCCCTAACTCTTCCAAGCCATCATTATCACCACCATCTAACCATTCCTGTTCTTTAGCGATCCAAGCATCATCATTCCAAATTTCAAATTTATTCAATTGACCAACCAAGACAATTTTCTTATCCATTTGAGAAAATTTTCTTAATTTCTCTGGCAATAATAAGCGCCCCTGACCATCCATTTCACACTCAGAGGCATTACCTATAACAAAACGCCTTAATTTTCCTGCCATTTTATTCAATGTGGGCAATTTACTTATCGTTAGCTCTAATTTCTCCCATTCAGGAAGCGGGTACAGCCATAAGCAACCATGCTCACCAACGCATTGTTCATTTACAGCAACGGTCACCACCATTTGACGATCACAGCAATCTTGCAATTCCTCACGATAGCGTGTGGGGATTGCAATACGACCCTTATCATCTAAATTGATCGAACTTATGCCTCGAAACAAAAAACCCCCAAAATTCGCTAAAAATAACCACTTACCGCCACTTTTTACCACTCTGGCGCCACTATAAGTTCCAAACAGCCTCCAGTCAAGGAAGATTTCATTAAATACTTTCTTTTTTGAAAATAAACCAATAGGGACTAAAGTTATTCTTTTATATCAATCAGTTAATTAATGCCTCTCTAGTAAATTAATTAACATTAAATAACCATAGATGAAATCAATTTGATAATGATAGAACCAATTACACCAACACCCAATGAAGACAACCCTATTTTTAAGTATAAATTTGGGAGGGGAGCTAATTTTTAGCCTAAGGGATTAAATTAAGAAGAAACATCAACAGGGAATAATGATAAGTACGGGGGATTTAGTAAAACACTAACGCAGGCATTAAAATATAATCAACTGCTGTAATCAATAGCCAAAATTAAGCGAATAAATGAAGCGCAGCTAAATAATTCAAAATTCCAATGGGAGCTTAACTAAAAATAGCGATACCGAATCGATGCTAGATCGATGTATGGTAATAGAAAATAATAACTAGAAGAGGTATGAACGAAACTGACTTCTGCTGATACGGAATATCAGCACTTATGACACAAACAACATTCGCAATCTAAATGGAATACCCTGTACTTTTACCTAGATTCATATAAGCCGCTAATAAAAAGAAAGAGTCGGCCTATAAGCCGGGTTTTGTCGAGAACAGCCATTCATCTAGGCTGCAAGTCACCCTGCAGCTCAAGCAATCTACCCAGGAACCGCGCGGGCCACGCGTCTGTCCCTCTATTTGATCTTGCTCCGAGTGGGGTTTACCATGCCACTCCTGTTACCAGTTGCGCGGTGCGCTCTTACCGCACCTTTTCACCCTTACCTATCATTAATAAATTAACAATGGCGGTCTATTTTCTGCGGCACTTTCCGTAGGCTCACGCCTCCCAGGCGTTACCTGGCACTCTGCCCAATGGAGCCCGGACTTTCCTCCATCTTATCTTAATGATAAAACAGCGACTGTCCAGCCAACTCTTTCAGCGCCAAGTATACTGGATTAATCGAGGTAATACCAAGCAAACAAAGTACGTTTACAATCATTCAACATTTAAGCTATGTTGTCATGATGCATGAATTGAGTAAATGATTGATCCTAAAACCTATATTACTCTAATTCCATCAATCAACTTAAATTACATCAATTAAGTTTATGCTATGGCGATAATATTACACTTATATATCTGCTTCTTTGCCCATCATTAATGCTGCTTGGTACAATATCTTTTTTCTAACCCCAGTTAGTTCGACAGCCATTGCAACTGCAGTCTTAATAGAGACCTCTTTCAATAATACTTGCAGCAATTTTTCTTGCTCGGTGGTAATAACGCTGTCTTTTTTATTCTCAACAGCTCCATCAACGATCACAACAAACTCGCCTTTTCTCATGTTATCATTTTGCATCACCAAATCCAGCGCCTCACCTAAACTGGCTTTAACAATAGTTTCATGTAACTTAGTTAACTCCCTAGCAATAACAATCTGACGATCTAAAGGAATTGTTTCCGCCATATCCTGCAATGTAGCAAGAATTCTATGGCAAGACTCGTAAAACACCCATGTTTTCGTAAGCAATACACGCTCATTGAAAAAGGATTTTCGCGCCGAAGATGTGCGAGGCAAAAAACCCTCAAATGAAAACTGAGTAACAGGCAAGCCCGCTGCTGATAAAGCAGCTATTAATGCACAGGCTCCAGGTATAGGCACAACATACAAGCCAGCCTCTTTAACCAATTTTACTAGCGGCATACCAGGATCACTCAATAGTGGCGTACCTGCATCTGAAACTAATGCAATAGAGAGTCCGGAACGTAATTTATCTAATAATACTGGGGAATATTTTTCTTCATTATGCTGATGCAAGGAAACCAACTTATTAGTAATCCCATAATGCTGTAACAACATCTTTACATGCCGAGTATCCTCTGCTGCGATCAAATCAACTTGCTTTAAAGTTTCAACCGCTCGATAACTAATATCGGCTAGATTACCTATTGGCGTAGCAACAACGTATAATTTGCCAAACTCAGTTAATAGTTCATTATTCTTATTCACATAACTCCTAGATATAATTATGGCTCGCTTCAAAGTGTCGTACCCTAATGGAGCTTAATTATATCAGCATCATACCAACTCATTACGCCTGAGATACACTTAGAAGCTAGATTATGTTATTTACACAAATCAAAACCAAGGCACTACACTTAATTAGAGGTGAGAATGCCGAAGAACAGGCGCACGACTATCTTCTTAACAAGGGCCTTAAATCTGTGTATCGAAACTACCGTTGCAAACAAGGTGAACTCGATCTCATTATGACCGACCAAAACTCACTGGTTATTATCGAAGTCAAATTCCGCAAAACAGATAAATATGGCAGCGCTTTGGAGTGCGTAACACGGACGAAACAATCACGAATAATAG
Source organism: Crenothrix polyspora (assembly GCA_945903675.1). Classification (GTDB taxonomy): domain Bacteria; phylum Pseudomonadota; class Gammaproteobacteria; order Methylococcales; family Methylomonadaceae; genus Methylobacter_C. Next base: position 3,534 of record CAMDOP010000114.1, on the reverse strand, counting down.
CGGCAACTCATCACTACTTATCAACTCACCCAACAGATTGTCCAATTCGCTTTGATGTTATTGCTATTTCCGGCGATAGTAAGATAGAGTGGGTACAAAATGCTTTTTAAACAACTCGTCGTATCATGAATTTACAAGATAGAATTATTAATCACTTCTCTGACAGCATTCAAACACAACAAGAGGCTATGTCCTCTCTTTGTGAGCTTATAGAATATGCTTCACAACAACTGGTTTCTGCCCTGCTCAATGATAAAAAAATACTCACTTGCGGCAATGGTCGCTCTGCAACTAGCGCCCAATTGTTTTCTTCTGCCATGCTCACCCAATTTGAACGCGACCGTCCATCATTACCCGTCATCGCATTAAACACAGATGCTGCAGTCATCACTGCCATAGCCAACGACTATCACTTTGATGATGTTTATGCCAAACAACTACGCGCATTGGGACAAAGCGGTGATATTTTACTAACTTATACTGATGGTAACCATTCCTCGAATATTGCCAAAGCCATTACTACTGCTCATGATAAAGAATTATTAGTTATTGCCCTAACAGGAAATAATGGCGGCATGATTGCCCCTTTACTTTATGAAACTGATATAGAAATCCGTGTTCCTTCAACCTCGAACACGCGCATACAAGAAGTTCATGTATTGATCACACATTGCTTGTGCGACTTGATTGACCACCAATTATTCGGCTAACACTTCAGGCTTAACCATGAAAAAAATCTTTGTATTACTACTGCTTTGCCAGAACTTATTATTAGTCGCTTGCACTACCATAACGCCTAAAGGACCAGAAATAACAGCACAACTGTTATCAGAAGAACGTCGCTCGCGTGAAGTCATATTATCCGATAGGATGATTGAAGCTGAAGCTTATTCAGAACTTAATTCAGAGCGCCATTTAAAAGAACAATGTCACGTTAACATTAATGCTTTTAATGGCACTGTTTTAGTCACCGGCCAAACCCCCAATGAAGAACTTAGCAAAAACATCATAGCTATTGTTCAAGCTATCGCCAATGTAAAACTAGTGCATAATAATTTAATGCTAGATTACCCCAGGGACACTGCTACACGAAATAATGATGAACTGATCACCGAAGGTATAAAAGCAGCGCTTAATCAAATACGGACTATTCCTGACTTTTACCCCTCAATGATTAAAGTCAAGACAGAAAATAGTGTTGTCTATCTGATGGGTCTAGTACACAGAGAAGAAGGTACTATCGCGATTAAAATTACTAAACTACAACCTAGCGTCAAGGAAATCGTCACAATATTCGAATACATTGACTAAGGACTGCTGTTGTCACTTTAGAGACTATGTGCTTAATTATAAATACGAGATATTACCCAGCTTCGTTTATTCATTTAATTGAATTTCTTTAGCTTCAAAATAATGCCAACGATTAATAATTTTACAAAATAACTCTGCAGTCTTTTCAGCATCATATAACGCTGAATGCGCTTTTTCATTATCCCAATCTAAACCAGCGGCATGGGCAATTTTAGCCAACACTGTTTGTCGATAAGCTAATCCACCCAAGGTAGCAGTATCGAAGGTACTGAAGGGATGGAAAGGACTACGCTTTATTTGCGTACGATGAATCGCCGCATTTAAAAAGCCAATATCAAAAGCCGGATTATGACCTACCAATATCGCCCGCGTACATTCGTTGCGCTTTACAGCCGCCTTAATAGGTTTAAAAAGTAACTCCAAGGCTTCTTTTTCTTCAATGGCCATACGAAAAGGGTGATGCGGATCTATCCCATTAAATTTAAGTGCGGCAGGATCTAGCTCTGAGTTTTTAAAAGGCACAACATGGGTCGTATAACGCTCGGTGATTTCCAACTGATTATGACTATTAATCTCTACAATAACCGCAGCTATTTCCAGCAAGGCATTTTTTTTAGGATTAAAGCCAGCGGTTTCTATATCAACAATGACAGGTAGATAGCCTCTGAATCGCTGGGCTAAAGGAATTGCGGGGTTGTCCATTATAAGGGGGTCTATCCAAGGCTATCAAAATCAAGAAATGCGTTACCTATAGAGTACCGCTAGTCGTCACTATATTACGCGATAGTGACAGAGAACACACATGAAAAAACATTGGATCCAAAATCCTAGCTTAAGCTAAACTTATTGTGGAGTCGCCTCTAGCTACCCCGACGATAAGTCGATATGCAAAAGCGTGTAGCTACCGATCATTAGCCGTGTTAACTTTTTATTTTACCGAGTGCGCTGTGCTTGACCGACAACTGTTACTCTATCTAGGCGCCTGTTAAGCATTACAGAGAGCAGACAAAAGGCTCAGGACGAAGGGTTAAGCCTATCATCTTTACTTGGGTGCCGGCCGGGGGTTGCAACCGCAGCCGAAACGTTTTGATGCTTCAATAACTTTCGAAAAGTTAAATGCTAGGGACGGGGCTACAAACTCCGTCCCGCCTAGACCTTTAGCCCTTAGCCTTTATTTTCCAAACTAAGCATCTCCATCAAACCCTGAATAAACTCCAACTTCTGCTCGGTGCTTTCAAAGGGCTCAATAAACCTGAGTTTATTAACGCCATCAAACTTATAGCGTTGCGCTTGAGTTTGTATCAGGTTAATTAAGCGACCCGTATCAATATGAGGTTCTGAACTAAAGATAATACGACCACCTCCAGCATTGGCTTCTATTTTTCGGATACCTAGTATCTCTGCTTGCTGCTTTAACTCGGTGACGCTGAATAAGGTTTTAACGGCGTCTGGTAATAAACCAAAGCGGTCTATCATTTCTACCTGTAACTCGCGCAAGTCTGTCGTGGTTTGCGTGTTAGAAATACGCTTGTATAAGACTAAGCGGGCATGAATATCAGGCAGATAATCTTCTGGAATTAAGGCTGCAGTTTGTAAATCTACTTCCGCACCTCTATCCATAGGCGTATCGAGTTCGGGTTGCTTGCCTGACTTTAAAGCGGTCACGGCGCGCTCTAGCAATTCACTATACAAGGTAAAGCCAATCTCCTGAATCTGACCACTTTGATCATCGCCTAGTAATTCACCCGCACCTCGAATTTCCATATCATTAGATGACAGCATAAAGCCCGCACCTAAATCGCCGGAGCTTTCTACCGCCTGTAAGCGCTTCAGAGCATCTTTACTCATCACTGCTTTAGGCGGCACAATAAAGTAAGCATAAGCCCGATGATGCGAGCGTCCGACTCGACCACGTAATTGATGCAACTGCGCAAGACCCAGTTTATCCGCTCTATCAATAATAATGGTATTGGCAGTGGGTATATCGATGCCGCTTTCAATAATGGTAGAGCACAACAACAAATTAAAGCGTTGATGATAAAAGTCCAACATAATGCGCTCTAGTTCACGCTCTGGCATTTGCCCATGGGCAATTTCAATACGTGCTTCGGGTATTAAGGCCTCTAGTTGCAAGGCAATTTTCTCCATACTTTTAACATCGTTATGCAGAAAAAACACTTGGCCACCGCGTTTAATTTCACGTAAGCAGGCTTCCCTGACTTG
>CAMDOP010000113.1 GCA_945903675.1 Crenothrix polyspora | reverse complement strand
AAAACCACCTACTCTTATTGTAGGTAATTTAAAAAAGCTTATTACCTGTTTTATTCTCTGAGATAAAAATAACGACTACTTAGTTGCAAATTATCATTTCGGAGCCACCAATCAAATATATTTCAACACGTTAATTATTAACAAAGGAAAAGATATGAAAAATAGTATGCGTAAATTAAAAAAATTTTTGGCCGATGAACAAGGTGCAGAAGCCGTAGAGTGGATAATGGTTGCCGCAGTTTTGGCTGCTATTATAGCTGTCGTTTTTTGGAGTACTTTACAAACTGCCATGAACAGTGGCATTGGCCAAATATCAGCTCTCATGACTAAAACTTACTAACGGCAAGTATATTCTCAATGTAGAAAAATAAAACTTCTCTCTCTTAGACTTTAATACGAGATAGAGAAGTTTTTTATCAGTTTACGACACATGATGGCGCATTAAAATTTGCATTATAAAAGTAGTTCATCATTTTAATTCTCAATTAAATTCACTAAGTTGTTTACGAACATGATATTCCCCGCCCTTATTTTATTCCTAATAATCGCATCCATTTACGATATAGCCTTTCAAAAAATACCCAACTGGCTATCTTTATTGCTACTTATTTCAAGTATCAGTTGGAATTATTTTGCAGTCGAAGGTTTGGATATACAAGCCAGTAGTTTTGGCTTTGGCGTTGGCTTGTTACTGATGTTACCAGGCTATGTGTTCGGCAGCATGGGTGCAGGTGATACCAAATTAATGGCTGCCATAGGCTGTGTAGTCGGTTTTGACAAAATCGTGGACGTGGTCTTATACAGTTATCTGGTCATGTTTGTGATGGCTTTGCTTTTTGTCATCCAGCAAGGCGATTTAGTTAAACTGCTAGTCAGGTATAAGACACTTCTTTATGGTTTATTTGCTGGGATAGTTTCCTATCAAAAACCAGACAGTTCTGAAGCTGCAGGGCAACGCTTGCCCCTAGCACCCGCCATTATGTTGGCAACTGGTTATGTTATCTATCCAACTCTTTGCACGTCAGAATTTATAAATCATTTATGCCACTTTTAACGCTAATAAAACAACCCCGTACACGGGAAGAAAGCCATCTTGATCTGGAATTATTATTGGATTTAACCTTAAAACATTTTTATGACAGCGGTGCCCTTGATTTGCACCAGTTGACTGATCGAATGGCTTTAACAGGTAATCTAATGCAGGGCATTTTGGATCTTCTTAGAAATGACTCCCGACTTGAAGTATTAGCAGCAAAAGAAAACAGTACTGGCGTACGTTATCAGTTAACGGACAGTGGCCGTGCCGAAGCACAAAAAGCCTATTTACGCAGTGGCTACATTGGCCGTGCGCCTATTACTATTGAGCATTACCGTCAATTGGTTGAAGCCCAATCGGTGTTTAACAATTCGATAAGCAAAGCGGAATTAAAAGCCGTTTTTGCTGATATTGTTCTTGAAGAACACTTATATGATCAATTAGGCCCTGCTTTACATTCCGGTCGCGCCATTATGGTGTATGGTCCGGCAGGTAGCGGAAAAACTTTTATTTGCAAGCGACTAGCGCATTGTTTGGGCGGGCCTATCCATCTTCCTTATGCTATTGCAGTAGGTAGGGAGATTATTCAGTTCTTTGATCCCTTAATTCATACCCCCGTTTATAAGGCCAGCGAGAAAACCAGTTTTCAATTTGAAGCGCGCACCGATCAACGCTTAATTTTATGTGAGCGTCCGGTGGCTATCAGTGGTGGCGAGTTAACGATGGACAGATTGGAGCTGCGTTATGATCCAGTCACTCGCTTAAACCAAGCCCCTATTCAGTTAAAAGCCAATAATGGCATTTATATTGTTGATGATTTGGGGCGTCAACGTATGCCGCCGATTGATTTGTTAAACCGTTGGATTGTACCTATGGAAGCGCACCTGGATTATCTTATCTTGGGTACCGGCCAACACTTTCCTGTTCCGTTTGATACTGTCTTGGTGTTTTCAACCAATTTACATCCTCTCGAATTAGCAGATGAAGCTTTTTTAAGGCGCTTAGCTTACAAAATTCAATTTTCTACTATTCTTAAAGTGCAGTTTACGCAAATATGGAAAAATGTTTGCACGGATCGCAAGATAACGGTTGAAGAAGGGGTGCTGGAATGGGTCTTTGACTCTTATGCACAAACAAAACGAGCATTTTTACCTTGTCAGCCAATTGATCTGATTGACATAGGCTTGGATATGGCAGCATTTAATAAAAATAAAGGGGTTTTAAGCAAAGCCAACATCATGCTTGCTTGGAATACTTACTTTATTGATTTATAGCTTTAAGGATAACGAAATGAACAGGCGTTTTATAATTATGTTCAGTATTGCTTTGTTATTGGCAGTATTGGCAGCATGGGTTGCTAATTTTTGGATACAGGCCAGAGCGGTGCCTGATAAAACTACGTCTGTGGTAGTTGCGGCGGTTGAAATACCTTACGGTGTTAAATTGGAAGATGCGCAAATTAAAGTGCTTGCTTGGCCTGGTAATTCAGTGCCTCAAGGGTCTTTTTCTTCAAAAGAACAAGTAGTGGGTAAAGTAACCAAAAACAACTATTTTCCCGATGAACCGATCACTGAAAAAAGAATGTCCGAGCATGTCGGTGGCAGTACCCTTTCCGGATTAATCTCCAAAGACTATCGCGCCATTTCAGTGCGGGTAGATGATGTAGTAGGGGTTGCGGGTTTTATTTTACCCGGCAACAATGTCGATATTTTATCAACCAAAAAAGAGCACTCTAGCAATCGAGCCATAACCAAAACATTATTGCAAAATATTAATGTGTTGGCAGTCGACCAAGAAGTCTCGCAAGAAAAAGATAAACCCGCCATTGTTAGAGCAGTCACTTTGGAATTAAAACCCGAGCAGGCTGAGATTATTGTTCAAGCGATGCAGGAAGGCACCATACAGTTGACTTTAAGAAACCCTGATGACCTAGAGTTGGTAGATGCTCAAGTCAGTGCTATTGAAGTTCAACCTGATAAAAAAATACAGTACAAAAAACCTAGTTTAAAAATAATCCCCTGGTAAGGCGCTATACCGGAATAATCTGCAGAATCACAGTATTCTGCAATCACCCATTACTATTTCTTATCACCGGATGAGTTGACCATGAATAAAGGAATTAATAAAAAAGTAGCCTACGTTTTTCTGGTGTTGATACTCTGCGGGGTAGACCATGCTATTGCTGCACTGAGTAGCGCAGACATAAAAACAACTAAGATACAGATTGCTTTAAACAAATCAAAGTTGATAACGTTACACAGCAATATAGAAGAAATTTCTCAAGGCAACCCTGCCATTGCCGATTTTCCAATGGACATGGAGGCCGCAGAGAGTACTTTTATGCCGCCAAATCAAGTAATGATAAGAGGCAAATCCTTAGGTACAACCAACCTGTATTTATGGGGTGCTAAAGGCAAAATTATTCAAGTCTTGGATATAGAAGTAACACATGATTTGACTACTTTAAAAGCCAAGCTACATGAGTTATTACCCAATGAAAGTATTGGTGTTAGGTCTTCACAAAAAAATATCGTGCTCAGTGGTGAAATTACTACCTTGGCTAATATGCAAAACGCAATACAATTAGCAGGCAGCTTTTTAGGTTCTACAACTACTCTTGGTGGAGGCAATACTGGTGGTTCTGGTGGCAGCGGTAATATTAATGTTGCCACCAATACAGCTCAACCAAGAGTCGATCCAAGTGCCAGTGGTGTACCGCAAATTATAAATTTAATGAGTGTAGGTGGCGCCCAGCAGGTAATGCTGGATGTTAAAGTCGCTGAAATTAACAGAACCGTGCTAAAAGGTCTGAATGTCCATTTTAGTGCCTTACAAGTATCCAATGGTTTTTCAGTTGCAAAAATAGGCGGAGGGATGGCTTCAGCGATTGATGGCGTTCGGTCTCTGAATAGTTTTAGTGCCAGCAACCTTTTTATGTCAGTGGTCAGTGGTCAATTTTTGCTTAACCTAACCATTGATGCGGCCAATGAACAAGGGTTGGCAAAAATTCTGGCGCAACCCACCTTAACGACTTTGTCAGGACAAACAGCAACCTTTCTTTCGGGTGGAGAGTTCCCAATACCGGTACCGCAAGCAAGTGGCGGGAATGGTGCCATTACTATTCAATTTAAACAATATGGCATCGGCTTAAAGTTTGTACCCATTGTATTGGATTCCGGCCGGATAAATATGAACATGAATATCAGCGTTAGTGAATTGTCACAAGATGCCGCCGTAGTAGCACAAGCAGGAACAAGTACGAGTTCATATTCAATACCATCGCTAACCAAGCGAGAAGCCAGTAGCACGCTAGAGTTGGCGGATGGGCAAACCATGAGTATAGCCGGTCTAATCAGCGAAAAAATGAAAGAGACTATTAATAAATTTCCTGGCTTGGGTGATATTCCCGGCTTAGGTGTTTTATTTAAAGACTCAAAATTTGCGAAAGACACAACGGAACTGGTGATTTTCGTCACCCCCCGTTTGGCTAAACCGGTGTTGGCACAAAATGCCCTGTTACCGACCGACAGTTTTGTTGAACCGGATAACGTCGATTTCTTTGTTTTGGGTAGAACCGAATCCAGAAAAGTCAGAAACCGTTGGGTAGATAAAGATGTTGCCACTCGCGGTAATAATGGTGGCCTTGATGGCGACTATGGTCAGCAGTTAGTCGTAGGAGGTCAATAATGCAAGCGCTCAAAAAAGGTAAGGTAGCCTATTTACTGATATTAACGCTGATGACTGGCTGTGCCGAGTGGAATTCAGTACCAACGGTTGTCGATCAAAATCATGGCCGCGCTTATACCGCCATGGTCAAAAATCAGACCTTGTGTCCTGAACATGGTCAGAAGGCTAAAAACCCCCAGTTATGTCCTGAACATGGTCCGGTTATGGCCATGGATGGACAAAAGGCTCAAGGCAATATCAATGCCTATCGGGCAGCTTCTAAAGAAGTTCTTGAAGACTCTAAAATTGGTGCGCAGTACACAGGTGGTACAGGTGCCACCAGCAATGCTGGAAATTAAATACTGATATCAACTTCGGTTGAGGTATTAACAAAAGTTAGCTGGCGTAATAACCCGTTACCCGTTCAAAGAAGCAGGAGAATGCAAATGAAATATTCACGGCACCAGCGGGGGTCAGTGGCAGTAACAGTCGCCATGACGTTACCGATATTACTGATCGCCATGGGCTGGGCGTTGGACTTTGGCCATGTCTTTGTTAATAAAACCCGTTTGCAAAACGCCTTGGATGCGACAGCCTTAAGTGCAGCGATAGCTATTAATGGCGATGTTACTCACAATTATGTAAAAGCAGAGATAAAAGGCAGGGATACGTTTGACCTATTTATACAAGCCGAAGGAAATAATTATGAACTGGGAAAATTAAAGAGTACCGACTTGGTCTTTGATTATTCCAAGACCTTACCACCAACTTCTCCCGGCTGGACGCCTTTTACCCCTAAAGCTACTGATAGCTTTATATTTGTTAGAGTTACCTCAACCAACATGAAGAATGTAACACCCCTGTTCATAAAGGCTTTTAACTTTTTCAATACGGACAAATTCAATAAAGACATACCTGTTCCCGCAGTTGCTACCGCTGGTCCGGTAGGGCAAAATTGCACGAACATGCCTTTTATTATGTGTGCAAAAATGCCTGCGGATACTGTGTGTGGAGATGGTGCTTGTTATGGTTATACTATTGGGACGGTTAATAATTTATACCCACCTTGTCTAGGTAATAACTGCCCGCCAGTAGGTCCGGGTAACTTTAATCTGTTAGATGTTGGTAGTGGCGCAAAAGATATTTACAACGCCTTGATAAGTAAAAATGGTATAAATAACTGTTTAATAGGACTGAAAACCCAACCTGGATTAGATTTAGGTCAAGTCGTTAAAGGAATTAATGACAGATTTAATTCTGATACTCAAACTGATACATATCCCCTGACAAAAACTATAAAGGGAGTCACAACTCCTGTCACGTATAATCCGTCTCCTTATAATCAGTATAATGTCGGTGGTAAGGGAAATAACAGAAGAAGAATTGCCGTACCGTTGGCTGATTGTACCGGTGTAAATAACGGTGTCTCAACTCTACCCAAAGTTGGGACTGGTTGTCTATTTTTGACTGATAAGGCAATTAATGGCACAAAGATAGTCATGGCTGAGTTTATTGGCTCTTGCTCACAGAATGGTGTATTTGATCCCACTAATGCAGTATTAAATGGCCCTTATAAAATTGTTTTGTTTAAAAGTCCGGTTAGTGGCGACTCATGAACACATTTAAACAAAAAGGCTCGGCTACCGTAGAGTTTGCGATGCTTCTCCCCTTACTATTATTGCTGGTTTTTACAGTGTCTGAGTTCGGTGTCATGTTTTACCGATTGAATGCATTAACGAAATCAGTCGATATAGCAGCGCGTTATTTATCTGGTGCTGAGGAAGGTTATCCTAATACAACAGTACATATTACAGAAGCTAAAAATCTGGCTGTAAATGGTAATACTACAGGTAGCGGGTCTGCAATTGTTCCTGGTCTTACTTCAACTGAAATAGTCATAACAAATGATACCACGCATGAGCATGTCAAGGTTGTAGCAACGTATAACGCTAATTTTATACTGCTTAACACCTTGAAAAATTTGCAAGAATTATTTAGTAAGGGCAGTGGGAGTGGAACCACTTCATTTATGACACTCAATGCCAGCAGTGTGATGAGGTTCGCCACGTGATCAAGAAACATCATCAAAAGGGCGCTGAAACTGTCGAATTTGCAATGATTTCTTTGCTACTTTTTGCATTGGTATTTGCCATTATTGAGTTTGGCAGAGCTTTATTTGTTTGGAATGCGTTAACCGAAGCGACTCGTCGTGGTGCGCGGATGGCAGTGGTTTGTCCGGTTGGGAGTAATATTCCAAAACAAGTAGCTATTTTTGGTGATAAAAATGGCGCCTTATCAAACAGCCCGATTATTATGGGCTTAACAGCTGATATGATAAAAATAAGTTATTCAGACGCTTCGACTGACCCAAAATTTGTTCAGGTCAGTATAGATATAAGTTCTGCTACAGGCTATCAACATATGCTAATGATTCCTCTCTGGGGAGGGCCTTTAACATTTTCGCCTGCCACCGTTGCTTTTACCACCACCTTATATACTGAAAGTTTAGGTGCTGTACCTACAACCCCTCCAGTCGCAGATGAGCCAACGGCTTGTAACTTCTAAAACTGATTGCTAAGTGTGCGATTAATTTTTCAAATAACAGATAAACATCATGACAGAAAATAAAATTAATGTGATCTTAATCGGTGATGATCAGCAGTTGCTGGAAAAACAACAGGCTATTCTTTCGGGTGTGGGTGATTGTAATTGCAGGCTCTTTTGCAACAAAACAATCATTGATGCCATCAGTAAACAGACGCAAGATGAACACGCTATCGTTATTATCAATTTAACAGCGAATGGTTCACAAGAATTACAATTTTTGAATGATCTTGATGGTAAAAAAGCGGCCATTATCATCATTGCTGATCATGATAATGTGGGTTTGTTAAGTCTGGCAATTCGTGCCGGTGTTAAAGATTTTATTGACGCCAAAACTTACGAAGCCCAACTTAATAAAGTGTTTTGTAACGTTAAGAAAAGTATCACACAGCAATATAAAAGTAACAATACAAAACGCCTCAATGCGATTATTAATGCCAAAGGTGGAAGCGGCGCCAGTTTTATAGGCAGTAACGTCGCTTATATACTCTCAAAAGAAGCGCAGTTAAAAGTCGCTTTGCTGGATTTGGATGTGCAGTTTGGGTCTATAGGACTTAATTTTGACAAGGTACCTAAATACACCTTAACTGAAGCTCTGGCCGTTATTGACGATTTGGATGCATTATCCCTAGAGGCTTATATGGTCAAATACAGTGATTCATTGAGTTTATTGATGCCCTCACCAACGGATATTCTTTTACCCGGCGAAGTAAATGTAGCACATTTAAAAAAAATGCTGGACTTGCTGAAAACCCAATACAGCCAAATAGTCGTTGATTTGCCCAGACTAATTGATCCGGTATCCAGCATGGTCATGGAACAGGCTGATCAAATTACCTTGGTGCTTCAACAAAGTCTGGCTCAATTTCGGGATGGTCGACGATTAATTCAAATCTTAAATAAAGATTTGGATATCCCTTTGGAAAAAATTGCTATTGTGGTTAACCGCTATGACCCCAAAAACAGTTTACGAATAGAGGATTTAAAAAGTATTGTTCATCATGAACAGGTGTATACGATTAGCAATGATTATGAACGGGTTGCCAGTGCTTCAAATCTAGGCGTTCCCCTATACGAATCGTCACCGCGTTCAAAGATTGCCCATGAACTGAAAGAACTGGCTAGAAATCTCGGCAAGCTTGAGTTTGAAACCACAAAAAAGAAACAGTTCAAGGTATTTAGCTGGTTCTAGTTTAGAAAGCAGTTGCTTGTCTTATGATATTTACAGTGTAGTTGGCCATTTGGCAATTTTTATCGTTAAGAGTTTCTTTGTTTTTAAGGGGAACATCGTCATACGACAAATTAAACAGCGCAGGTATTTCAATGAATAGATTAACATCGCTTTTGGTTTCAAGAATGGCCCATATGCTCAGCGGCCTTTTCTTGGCTTTATTTTACGGAATTTTCGCTTATGTCCATCTCCTAAGTTTTTTTAAAACTCAACAAATTACAATGATACTGTTTTGTTTCTCAGAAACCTTATTGGTGTTTTTTTATATTTTTCGTAGCAAGCCGGTTACTATTTCAGTTAATGGATTTGACTGGATGGTCGCCATTATAGGTACGTTTGCGCCCTTATTTTTCCGGCCGGCAGACTGGGGCCTCTTACCCTTGGCAAAGTATGCAATTATTGTCGGTGTAATAGCTCAAATTTTAGGTTTAATTTCTTTAAATCACAGTTTTGCACTGGTAGCCGCAAAACGAAAAATCAAGACAGGTTGGATGTATCGCTTGGTTAGGCATCCGATATATGCCAGTTATTGTTTATCGCTCTTGGGTTATGTATTAACTAATACATCACTTACAAATGTTGTTGTCTACCTAGTATCAATGGTTTTTCTGTGCATAAGAATAGTCAGGGAAGAAAAACACTTAATGCTTGATCCAATTTATATTGAATACATGTCCAAAGTCCGTTATCGACTCATTCCATACATAGTTTAATCACTTCGGAACTTAGCGCTACAAGAATAGTTTCAGTTGCTTTTAAAATGTCAATTGCTTACAGGCTAATCTGATCAAAACTACTGACTTGTAGGTGATCTGCCTTGGCTTCAATTCCACCCTCTCTAACTAACCAAACCGTTTGATATTCAGAAGCTTTGGCCGCATCCAGCTCTTCTTTAATATCTGACAAAAACAACAAGTGCTCCGTTGGTATGTCTATGTTTTTGGCTATATTACTATAAGATTGCGGCTCTTTTTTGCCGCCGATTTGGGTATCAAAATAACCGGAAAATAACGGCGTTAAATCGCCATAATCCGTATGCGCAAATAATAACTTTTGCGCTTGCACTGAACCTGATGAATAGACATA
>CAMDOP010000112.1 GCA_945903675.1 Crenothrix polyspora | reverse complement strand
CTAAGTGAGCGGGTGGATAAGCAGTTGCGTGAAGTGCTGGCAGGCTTTCCTGAGCTAATACTAGCACTATTATTTGGCTCTGTCGCAAAAGGGTTGCAGCGTATAGATAGTGATTTGGATATTGCGGTAGTCGCCAAGCAGGCTCTAACAGTTGACGAAAAAATAGTTATTATTTCAGCCTTGGTAGAGAAAACGGGGCGTCCGGTTGACTTAGTAGATTTAAAGGTAGTGGGTGAGCCTTTACTGGGACAAATTGTTCAGCACGGTCGCCGCCTTCTGGGTAGTGATGGCGAGTATGGGCGCTTGATTAGCCGGCATTTGTTTGAACAGGGCGATTTTATGCCGTATCGCAACAGGATATTAGCGGAAAGGTGGGCGAAATGGGTAGGGAGGTAGTTGAGCAAAAGCTGGAGTCATAGAAGAAACAGTCATTTTTTCACGTCCAATAACGATTGTTTGCTACTAGATAAATTAGGAAGTATATTACTATTATCAAGTAGTTTTTTACTTATACAAAGCCCCATTAATTCGACTAATAAAAAACTGCATATGGCATACGCCGATATCACTATCAATGATCCTAACCCTATTAAATCATGGCTACAAAGTCGCCGTTTTTTAGATGCGATTAAAATCGTACAGCATTTGCAAACTGGCGATAAGCATCGTCTTTTAGATTTTGGAGCTGGTGATGGTGAACTTATATTACAATTAGCTCGAATTGCTCCAGTGGATGCTTCGGTTTTTGAACCATGCCCTTCATTAATGCTTGAAGCCAGAGAAAAATTGGCACATTTAAATGCGGTTACCTTTATAGAAGATCTTGATTCATTGGAGTCAGGGGCATTTGACAGTGTGTTTTGTTTAGAAGTCTTCGAACATTTACCAAAAAATGAAGTTGATAAAGCTATAAAAGAAATTCATAGATTATTAAAACCTGACGGTTTCGCTGTTATTGGAGTTCCTCATGAGCTTTTTTTGCCGGCATTGTTCAAAGGCATTTTTCGTATTTTTCGTCGGTATGGCGCTTTCGATGCTTGTTTTGGAAATGTACTTGCAGCTTTTATTGGAAGACCACCTTTAGTGCGCCCAGTTTCAGAGATAGCACCTGGAGTAAGATTTCACTTTGAGCATTTAGGTTTCGACTATCGTTCATTGGATCGTTTACTTCAGAAACAATTTCGAATAACAAATAGGTGGTTTAGCCCCTTTCCAATTCTCGGTCCAATTCTTAACTCAGAAGTCTATTTTTTACTTGAGCCAATCAAAAAAATTATCACAGTAAATCTTGATATATCTGATTTAGATATGGGATGCAAGACTTATGATCTATAAATTTGGACAGCTTTTTTGAAGATCATTATGAATAAGATTAACATCAAAAGTTACGTTAAATTTTTATTAGACTTCCGTTTTGTTAGCTTAAATTTTTTAATTAGAGATTAATGAATAATCATTCAACCATTTGCATTTTAATGGGTACTTATAATGGTCAAGATTTTTTGGCTGAGCAATTATTATCCATAGAAAACCAATCTCATAAAGATTGGCGTCTTATAATAAGTGATGATGGTTCTACTGATGAGACCTTGGCTATCGCTAAAGCGTTTCAGGAAAAGTGGGGCAATGATCGTTTAGAATTACGCCAGGGGCCTAACCAGGGGTTTTGTAAAAATTTTCTTAGTTTAGCCTGTGATTCTAGTATAAAAGCTGACTTTTATGCTTTTGCGGATCAAGATGATGTTTGGATGGTTGATAAATTATCTATAGCGTTGGCGTATTTTAATGGAGGGAATAACGCAGATGTTCCCAGATTTTATTGTGGGCGCACGCAGTTGGTTGATGATAAATTAAAGACTTTAGGTTATTCACCTTTATTTACTTTACCCCTGTCTTTTCGTAATGCACTTGTTCAAAGTATTGCGGGAGGCAATACGATGGTATTTAACCAAGGCGCAAAAGAACTATTGGAAAAAGCTGGATTATTAAATGTGGTATCACATGACTGGTGGGTTTATCAGCTCATCAAAGGTGCTGGTGGCGTGGCATTTTATGATCCAGAGCCGACTCTGCTTTATCGACAACATAGTAAAGCCCTAGTTGGCAGTAATAGTAATCTTAAGGCTAAAATAGATCGCATAGGCTTTGCGCTAAACGGACGATTCAAAGAATGGAATTGTATTAATTATGCAGCATTATTAAGTGTTAAACACTTATTAACAAAAGATAATCGAGATATTTTATTTACTTTTGGTAAATTCCGCGGCGCTAAGTTTAAAGACAGAATTAAATTACTTGAAGTCCGTGGGCTTTATCGTCAAACATGGCAAGGAACATTAAGTCTTTGGTTTGCGATACTCCTTAATAAAATTTAGTGTTGATTTACATGACCAAAAGAGATTTTGGTATACTTTCATTCTATAAATGGCGCCATAAATTTCGCATTAGGATTGGTTCTTTCTAACGTATAACCGTATCTCTATTGCTCCGTTACTAAGATTATTAACATAGGAATGAGTTTAATCTAATGCACATTAGAATTTTATTCATATTTTATTGACAATTATACCTATTAATCATATAGATAGATTAAAAAATGGATCTGTAACATAATTCAAATTGGTGAGTTAATTTATCCATTTTTCCATTCATCACTAATCAACTCAAGCAAACCCGATTACAAAATCTAACATAATAAAATGGCTAATGTTAAGAAACCTATCTACGTAACCGAGCCAGTCTTGCCACCTTTGGAAGAATTTATCCCTTATTTACAAGAAATATGGGATAAGAAGATATTGACTAATGGGGGGCCTTTTCATCAGCAATTAGAAAAGGAATTGTGTGACTATCTTGGCGTGGAGCATCTAGCATTATTTACCAACGGCACAATTGCATTAATAACGGCTCTACAAGCTCTGCGTATTTCCGGTGAAGTAATCACTACGCCCTATTCTTTTGTAGCGACCTCCCACTCACTATTATGGAATGGTATAAAACCGGTCTTTGTCGATATTGATCCGCACACACTCAATCTTGATCCTGATAAAATTGAAGCAGCTATTACCCCGCAAACTACCGCTATCATGCCTGTTCATTGTTACGGGCACCCTTGTGATGTAGATCGTATCCAAAAAATTGCCGATAATTATGGTCTAAAAGTTATTTATGATGCGGCCCATGCTTTTGGTGTGCAAAATAATGATGGCAGTATTTTAAATCACGGTGATTTATCCATTCTTAGTTTTCATGCCACTAAAGTGTTTAATACCTTTGAGGGTGGAGCGATAGTTTGCCCCGATGCCAAAACCAAGCAACGCATTGATCATTTAAAAAACTTTGGCTTTGTTAATGAGGTCACTGTGGTGGCTCCAGGCATAAATGGTAAAATGAGCGAACTCAACGCGGCCTTTGGTCTGTTACAACTTAAAGGCATTGATGAGGTCTTACAAAAACGTAAGGTCATTGATAACAAATATAGAGAAGGATTGGCGGGTGTCAAAGGTATTCATTGCCTGGTCGATGAAGGTGGACAAGTAGCTAACTACTCATACTTCCCGATTTTAATACAAGCGGATTATCCACTTGGCCGTGATGCACTTTACCAAAAACTTAAAGACAACGACATTTATGCGCGCCGTTACTTTTATCCCTTAATCAGTGAGTTCCCGATGTACCGAGGATTACCATCAGCTACACAAGCGAATTTACCTGTCGCAACAAAAGCGGCTAATCAAATTATTTGTTTGCCTATTTACCCAATTCTTGAAGCATCCGATCAAGAAAAAATTATTTCGCTAATCTTAACCAGTTAATACGACTTGGGTTACATTTTCAACTGAAAAATTCAAATTCTTAATTGATCAATTTCTCGCTTATCGTTAATTTAAGAGAAGAGCTGATGATTTATTTAACTATTTATCCTGAATTAAAAATTGAAATTTTTAACAAAATATGAAAATAGCAATAATGCAACCATATCTATTTCCTTATATAGGCTATTTTCAAGCTATCAATGCTGTAGATAAATATATTTTGTACGATAATGTTTTTTTCATGAAAAAAACATGGCTAAATAGAAATAGGCATTTGTTAAAAAACGGGGACTCTTATTATTTTAATGCGCCACTTAAAAAAATTAGTTCGTTTAAAAAAATTTATGAGATAGATTTGATTGATGATGATAAATGGAAGAAACAAGTGCTTAAAAGCATTTTTTATAATTATAAAAAAGCTAAATATTTTGATGATGTATATCCTTTAATCGAATATGTAATTAATTATCCGACTAAAAAATTAACTGAACTTAATTTCTTAAGCATTAAAAGTGTATGTGAATATTTGAATATAAAAACAGAAATAACAGCAAATTGTGCGTTATTTAATGATATGGAGATAAGGCTTAGTGCTGAAAATATAAATAAGGATGATTTCCCCGACTTAAACCTAATACATTGGCAGCGTAAAGTAGTGCGTATATTAGAAATATGTAAAAAAGAGAGGGCTGATATTTATATTAATGCAATTGGGGGTATAGATCTCTATTCTAAGGAAGAATTTATGCAAAACGGAATTGACTTAAAATTTATTAAAACTGCAGATATAGAATACAAGCAATTTGATAAAGATTTTGTTTCGAATTTATCAATTATAGATGTGATAATGTTTAACTCGCCTGAAGAAGTTATGAGTTTGCTAAATGAGTATGAATTTGTATAGTAGAAAAAATTTACACGAATTTAATAAAATACCCCGGGTGTAAATAAGCAAAAAATAATTCCTGTAATTATTTAACGAAATTGAAGTTACAACGAATCTATATAGGATTATTAGAAATGCAGATAAGCAAAATTGGAATATTTGGTGTGCCTCGCTCAGGTACAACATGGCTTAGTCAGATTTTTAACAGCCATCCAAATTTAGTACTAAGATTTCAACCTCTTTTTTCGTATGGACATAAGGGCGTTTTATCAGAGTATTCTTCTGCGGAATCAATTCAGACGTTCTTTAAAGAGATTCTGTACTCTCAGGATGCCTTTGCAACGATGACATCGGAGGTGCAAAAAAATTATCCTATTTTTGAAAAATCTAAACAACTTTCGCATATTGTTTTCAAAGAAGTACGATATCTTCATATCATAGAGAATATGCTCACTCAGTGTGGCGAAGTTAAAATTATTGGCATTGTTAGAAACCCATTGGCAGTACTGTCTTCTTGGATGTTAGCGCCGAAAGAATTCAAGCAGGAATGGGATATTAATAACGAGTGGCGAACAGCATCAAGTAAGAATCAGGGGAGACCTGAAGAATTTTTTGGCTTTGACAAGTGGAAAGCGTCCTCGAAGGCGTTTCTCCAATTTGAAAGACAATTCCCTCAACAATTCTTATTGGTTCGATATGATGACTTGAACAGAGAGCCAGAGCAAGCGACAAAAAGAATATTCAATTTTTGTGGATTGGAAGTTTCCCCACAAGTACAAAACTTCTTAAGTGAAAGTAAATCAAGGCACGATACAGATCCTTATTCGGTTTATCGAGGACAAGCTAGCGATAATAGATGGCAAACGGTGTTGCCCGATGAAATTGTAAAGCAAATTAAATTAGAAATTGTAAATACGCCGTTAAATAGATTTCTATAGATTGGTGATATTCTTGAATTTGAAAAGAACGTTTTTAATATCAAATTATATTAAGTTTGTTATATCATGCAGTTTTTGATTTATGAAATATTAGAATCAAAATAATGAAAAGTATTAAGTCACTAAAATTAAATACAATTGCAAATTTTGCGGGACTTAGCTACTCAACAATTATTTCTATTGCTGTTCTCCCCTTTTATATTCAGTATCTTGGAGCCGAAGCGTTTGGTTTGGTGGGTTTTTTCACAACCCTTCAGGCTTGGATGCAGGTGTTTGATATGGGAATGTCACCGATTTTTTCACGACAAGCAGCGCAAGTACGTGGACAAAATATTAATTTTTTGTCATTAAAAAAACTGTTGAGAAGTCTCGAGTTGATTTTTCTTACCGTGGCTTTAATTGTTGCATTAAGTATTTGCGGTGGTAGTACTTGGATCGCAAATCACTGGTTGAATATTAAATCTCTCGCTTTGCCGGAAGTGGCAATTTGCATTTCTTTAATGGGTGCTATGATTGGGTTGCGGTTTTTTTCAACGCTCTATCGCAGTGGTATTCTTGGAATGGAAAAACAAATTGAGTTAAATATTGCCAGTGCAATATTAGTAACATTGAAATTTATTGGAGCATTACTGCTACTGATATTTGTAACACAAAATGTCTTGTACTTTTTCATTTATCAATTTTTTATTGGAATAATTGAGCTAATAGTATTAGCTACATTATGTTATCGCTTTATTCCTTCTTCAGAAAATGCCGAAATTAGAATTTTCTGGGATATACTTAAACCACTGCTTCCTTTTGTCGGTGGAATAGCCTTCAGTGCAATCATCTGGGTGTTACTTACGCAACTTGATAAAATGATACTTTCTAATGTGCTGCCATTATCTCAATACGGATATTTTACTTTAGTGGTAGTTATTGCCACAGGTGTCAATCAAGTCTCTAGTCCGATTAGCCAAGCCATTTTGCCTCGAATGACTTATCTTTTGTCTCAAGGTAAAGAGCAGGATATGCTTATACTATATAAAAAGTCAACTCAGTTTATGGCAGTAATAATGCTCCCTTTAACGGGAATGATAGCTCTTTTTTCAACAGAACTATTGTTTGCTTGGACAGATAATAACGAAGCAGCAGAGTGGGGCGGACCTATACTATTTTGGTTTTCCTTGGGGAACGGTATTTTAGCCATTAGTGCTTTTCAATATTATCTTCAGTATGCATATGGTCAATTGAAAATGCATGTAATTTATAGTTCAATTTCAGCAATAATTCAGATACCTATAATTGTTTATGTTGCATTTGAATATGGAGCGTTAGGCGTGGCCTTAGTTTGGTTTGCTCTTAGAGGGGTTGCATTTTTAATTTGGACTCCAATTGTTCATAATAAATTTGCCCCCGGCATTCATTGGTCTTGGCTTTCAAGGGATATTGCACCTATTCTAATATCTACGATAACGTCGCTTTTATTTATTAATAAAATAAGTATTAATTTTTCTGAAATGCCTAGAATGGAAGTATTTGGTGTTTTAATAAGCATCGGGATTGTTATTATATCAATAAACATTTTGAGTTCGAGTGCGTGCAGACAAATTTTAATTTCTGCTATACAGAAAAGTAAAAAGTTAAATGTCGAATAGATCGCAAGCAGATGTTATAAGTACATGGTTAAGAAGTACTGAGCCTTTAGTTAGTGTCTGTTGTATTACCTATAATCATGTAAGCTATATAAGTGAGGCGATTGATAGCTTTCTAATGCAAGAAACGAGCTTTCCCTTTGAGATTCTTGTCCATGATGACGCATCAACGGATGGTACTGAAAAAATTATTCTGGCGTATGCTGAGAACTATCCTGGAATCATCAGAGCCGTCATTCAAACTGAAAATCAATATTCAAAAGCTGGGTTAATAGCCCATCGTTTTTTATTTCCGAAAGCAAAAGGAAAGTACATAGCCCTTTGTGAAGGTGATGACTATTGGACTGACTCTACAAAATTGCAAAAACAAGTACAATTCCTAGAAGATCATCCTGAATATGTAATTACATACACAAATAGCCAGCCTTTTGATGAAAAAGGCCTCGTGAATATCGATTTTGGTGGAGCGAAAAGAGACGTTTCTGCAGATGAGCTTAAAAAAGGTATTCCTATGTATACATTGACAACATGTTTTAGAAATGTATTTAGGGAGATACCTATGGATTTATTATCAGCAAAGCTAGGCGATGTTATAATATGGTCTCTTTTAGGCGCATATGGTAAGGGTAAATATTTAGCTGATATCTTACCTGCTGCTTATAGAGTTCATAAAGAGGGAGTCTTTTCAATGCAATCTGAACAGCAGAAAATACGGATGACACTTATTACAAGTAATGCCCTGTTTGCTTATTATAATCGGATAGGCGATATTGATAATGGCCTTTATTTTGGTGAACAAAGTATTAAGCTATTCATAAAATTGATTGGATGGAATAGATTGATTACTATGATAACTGAGAAAATCCTAACAAGATTAATACAAATGTTCAAAAAATTTCGATAATAGCCTAAATCACTAAATGACCAATATATAGTTAAGAGTACAACTACTGATTAAAGCCTTGGCAATTAGATTGAAGGAATTATCAGTTTATTATTTATACGAAAATTGGTTCCGTCTAAGTTGTTAGGTTTATAATATTGGTTGATTACAAAATAAAAACAGATATGTTCAACAATATATTTGTAACTCCCATTTGACTTGGTAGATACACATGAAGTGTGTCTGGCAGCAATCATTATTTTATGCCTCCCAGTTGTCGAGAAAGTTTTGAGGTTATTGTCTATATCAATAATCTATGAAATCGCTAACAATTGGCTTTTAGCGTTATTTATTAAGATGGGTAATAATAAACATGAGTAATAAGAGATGATCTTTTTGGATAAAAATTCGACTGAATTAAGCAAAGGGTAACAAAAAGGTTTAACTAGCGCTTTTAATTCAAGATCCAAAAATAATCTGCTATTTTTTATATCTTTTCATGACAAATGATTTTGACACCTTAGTTAAACATATAACCTCATACTTCTAGCATTAATTCCTATTCATGATATTTAACTCTTATATTTTTATTTTTGCCTTTCTTCCTATTGTTATTTTTGGATTTTACGGGCTAGGCAGATATAGTCATCATTTGGCTATATTATGGTTAACTGCCGCATCTTTATTTTTCTATGGCTGGTGGGACGTGCATTTTGTGGGTTTGTTACTAGGCTCTATTTTGTTCAATTATAATGCAGGTTATTTAATAGGACATACTCTTAGCCAATCCCGTTATCGTGCTAAATTACTACTGATAATATCAATTATTGCCAATTTAGGTTTGCTTGGGTATTTTAAATACGCAAATTTTTTTATGGATAGCCTCAGCTTTTTGTCGACCAACTTCCTATCAGGGCCTGCTATAAATATAGCCAAAGTATTTTTACCGTTAGGTATATCTTTTTTTACATTTACGCAACTTGCGTTTTTAGTTGATACTTTCCAGGGAAAAGTTAAAGAGTATAGCTTTGTTCATTACGCATTGTTTGTAACTTATTTCCCGCATTTAATAGCAGGTCCAGTTTTACATCACAAAGAAATGATGCCTCAATTTATTTTGCGTAATAATTGCAAAGTTAACTGGAACAATATAGCCATTGGCTTAACTATATTTGTTATAGGATTAGCTAAAAAAGTATTACTTGCTGATAGTTTGGGTGAATATGCCACACCTATTTTTGAGGCTGTGAAAGCAGGAGGACATCCAATGTTGATCGAAGCATGGTTTGGTGCGCTATCTTATACCTTACAATTATATTTTGATTTTTCTGGATACTCCGATATGGCTATAGGTTTGTCCTTGTTATTCAATGTCCGCCTACCCATCAATTTTAATTCACCTTATAAGTCACTTAGTATTATCGAGTTTTGGCGAAGTTGGCACATGACACTATCGCGCTTTCTGCGTGATTAT
>CAMDOP010000111.1 GCA_945903675.1 Crenothrix polyspora | reverse complement strand
GGAACCCAGTAGAATCTTACAGGGATAAAAAAACCCTCTAAGCCTTATGACTTGAGGGTTTAGTGTACCTTAAAAAACATCTTAAAATACTGAATTGGTGGGGCGGGGGCTAACAATATATAATAAAAAATAATTAAAAAACAATAAGTTAATTTGATGTATATTTTAATTTACCAGCATATTTACCAGCAACTATTTAGTGTATAGAGCATTTGGCATATTTTTACGCGGGTTCAATTCCTTGTTTTGTTTTTAAATAAAACCGCAACACTTGCCAGAATCATCAGTCACAAAAAAGGCCAGTATTAACTAGCCTTAATTGATGCGTCTTAGCTGACCAAGCCAGCCATTGTCTTTTCTATTAGAATGATCTAAGTTAAATCTTGCTTCAATGGTGTCTTTAGTTCCATGGAAGAAGATAACGGGTGCTTTGCTTTTTCCCACCAAAGGTCCTGAGTTTTCCGGTCTGGAAGTGCTAGAGCCACCGCTGAATATTCCTCGTTCGTGTGAGCTTTCTCCAGCATATCCAACCAATCCTCTAAGCTCGATGCCGTCTTTTTCCCAGTTTCCATAAAATCTCTTAAAATTTTGGTTCTAACTTGAATCCATTGTAATACATATAAATTACTAATTCGTAGCAATGACGATCGACTTTTAAAGGTTAATCTAGGCGAATAAAATGACCTATAACATTTAGCCACTTCAGAACCTAAAAATCTAACGTCCAAAGGCGCAGGTAGCTATTACACTCGAGAAGGTTCTTTTAGATATTTAGTTTTACAATATATATATTGTTTTTTCTGTATTTAGTTATGTTATTGTTGACGGAGAGAGGTGTTAAATGAACAGTAAATATTTTTATATACGACATATTTATATTAAAACAAATCGTTACATTTTCTCTTAATTCATCTAAAAAGGATTGCCACCTTATGATTAACCGTCCTTACTTTAGTTATGGCATAGAGCAATTACAGGAGCTTTTTTCTAACTCTAAAACTGATCTCAAGATTCTTAAGTCTATTCAATATGAACTTAGTCATCGTGAGAAACCTAAAGCTAGAGCATTAAAAAATGAAGTAGATCAATTAATTAAGCAGCAAACATCAACGCCTCCACTTCCCACAAAGCCAGTTTTAAAAAAACTCAATACTCCCCCTTTA
This sequence comes from Crenothrix polyspora, assembly GCA_945903675.1. Lineage (GTDB taxonomy): Bacteria > Pseudomonadota > Gammaproteobacteria > Methylococcales > Methylomonadaceae > Methylobacter_C. Next base: position 8,611 of record CAMDOP010000111.1, on the reverse strand, counting down.
TCCAGCCCAACTGGGTATACCAATGAAAATAAACAAGATGAGCCAAATATAATCCCAATACCTGATAGAGTCGTAGTAGAGTGTGCTTACTGTAACAATACAAACTTTGTTTCAACAATTAAAGATACAATTCAACATTTATCCTGTAGTTCTTGCGGGAGATCTTATACTGTTTTATTTAAATATGGAGTTTTCAGAACATCATTTCCACCTCTAAAAGATTCATCTAGTTCCAGTAAGACTAGTTTAAAGTGGTTAATAATTATAGGGATAATTATGCTGATAGTAGTATTGGGATTCATCCGAAAATGATAAAAGAAAATATCTTAATGAACACGGCAAAAGTTCGTATTGAAGCTCTTATTGAATTTGCAAAGCAATCTGCCTTATTAAAATCTTCACCCCCGCAAAACATATCTCAACATAATGAATTCAATCGATTTGAAGAAAAATTACAAGGTTTACCAGGGCTTTCTCTAAATTATCAAATTAATGAATTTGATGAAGTCTGGCTAAAATTAGAGCGCCTGCATGAGAGTAAGCCAACTCCTCCAGACAGTAAATTGCTTTTAGAATGGATTGATCTTCTTAACACGCCTAATAAAGAACCTACGCTTAAATTATTCGCTGATCGTGAAAAGCTATTAGCTATTGGAGCTATAAAACTACCCGAACTATCTCCTGATACAAAGCCAGAAATTGCACTCGAAGAAAATTTCAATGACATATTACTTGAAAGTTTCGAAAGCAAAGAGCTTGTTAAAAGCCAATTGCGATCTTACATAGAGGTAGTTTGGAAGGAATGGTCCGAGAAAGAAAAAGAAGTACGAAAAAGTATCACTCTGTACTCAGAGCTTTTTTTATTATCCCAACGATTACAAGGAAACTTAATTGATTCTCAACTTGAACTCGCATGGGGTATCGGTATTGGTGTTTGGAATCTTAAAAAAGGTATATTGACATACCCACTTTTAACTCAGCTTGTTGAGATTTCTCTTGATGAAGAAAGTATGGCTATGGAAATTAGGCCTCGATCCACTGAACCAAGGCTTGAAGTTGATTTATATGCGACTATGAATAATCCAGGCGTTGCATCTCTAGTTTCTACGGCCAAAACTTTTTTTAATACAACTGAAAACGTATTAAATCCATTTGAACCCAGTAGCTTTGAGGGTCTTTTAAAATCAGCAGCTACTTTCTTGGATGGGTCGGGTGTTTATTGGCCTAATAAAACAACAAGTGATGACCGAAAATTACCTAAATCATCAGATAATTTAGTAGTAACTGATACATGGGTTTTATTTGCTCGCCCTAGAAGTAGTAGTTTATTTGTTCAAGATCTTGAGAGATTCCAGAAACGACTCGAAGTTGAAGAAATAATCGAACTTCCTGGTGCGATTTCTGCGCTAGTAACCGAACCTTCTACTAGCAATGAAAATATATGTTTACCTGCATACCGTGGATTATCTATGGTTGGTGGAAGTTATAACGATAGTACTGGGCTAATTAATGAGCTTTTTTTTCCAAAAGCTTACAATGATGAGCAGGTGCAGATTATTCAGATGCTTAAAGTTCATGATGGCGTAGTCGTTCAAGGCCCCCCAGGAACTGGAAAAACTCACACAATAGCTAATATTATTTGTCATTACTTGGCACTTGGTAAACGAGTGCTTGTAACATCGATGAAAGATCCTGCCCTAGCAGTCCTCCAAGAAAAGCTACCTGACTCTATTCGACCTCTAGCTATTAGTCTTTTAACTAGTGAAGCCGAAGGAATGAAACAATTCGAATTTGCTATAAATAAAATTGCCAGTGAAGTTACACGTATTGACAAGTCAGCTTATCGTCTTGAAATCGAGGAAATTGATGGGCGTATTGAATCATTGCATGGATTAATTGCAAAGACTGACAAAGAAATTTCTTCATGGGCCAACTTGAATCTTAATAAGATAGTTATTGATGATGATGAATTGGCTCCCATGGATGCAGCTAAGCTTGTTGTTACTAGTCGAAAAGAAACCGATTGGTTTCCTGATAGGTTATTAATTGATAGTCGGTTTAAACCTCTATTTGGAAATAAAGAAATAAGTACTCTCCGTGAAATTAGGTACTCAATAGGTGGAGATCTACAATACCTAGGAATAAGAATTCCCCAGATTTCTGAATTCCCAGAAACAAATCGCTTGATTCAAGTACACAAGGATTTATCAAGGTTATCTGCGTTGAAATTAGAAGAGTTAAAAGGATTAGTCCCCCCATTAATTAATTCAGACTCAGAGTTCATCAAAGCTACCATATCAGTTGCATCAGAAATATCTAATCAAAGATTGTTACTTCAGGAATTGGATAATGCACAGCAAACTTGGATTGGTGGGTTACAACAATATTTGAGACGTAGTCAGAAAAATGAAATATTGGATCTTTTTCATACTTTAAAAGAAGAAATTTTGATTACACTGCATTCAAGGAAGCAGTTTTTATCAAGGCCTGTGAGTATTGGTGAGAATCTAGATACAAATGAAGAAGTTGTCGAGGCAATACAAAATCTCGCAAAAGGAAAGCGGGCTTTTGGATTATCGGGTTTACTAGGGAAAAATGTACAAAAAAAAATACTCGACTCAATTTTGATTGTAACTACAAAGCCGGTTTCATCAAGTGACTGGGAGCATGTTCTTAATCTAATTCAATTTCAACAGAAATGTAGATTTTTATTAGTTCGTTGGAATACATTGTCTTATGAAATATCTCTTCCGACTCTTGAATCAATCCCTGTCAGTTTAGTTTCGGCAGGTTTAGCTATCGAGCTTTATGAAAAGATTATCAAAAGTATTGAAGTTGAGGAGGAAATTACAAGAAAACTAAAGCTGCTACTACCTTCATGGGAAAAGGTTGATGATTTACCATACAGCCATGAAGCTCTCCAGGAAGCAGAAAGAATATTAAATCATCATTTAACTCGACACAGACTGGCTGAAACTTGGGTCGTGAAAGAAAGCTTCCTTTCAGCATTGTATGGTTGTGGAGGAACAATTACCGATCAATTAAAAAATTTTCTTAGTGAGCGATTGGGGTGTGAAAACATTTCTGACATAGAAATTCAAACTGAGTGGTCTGAATTAATGCTTGAGCTAAGGAGAGTAAATGATCTGACTTCACAGTTAAATAATCTTACAGATATTACGAAATTAATTGATGAATCTGGTGCGCCGATTTGGGCAGAAAACCTCCGAACAAAAGTACGTTCTGGTATAAACGATGAAATACTTCCAGATAATTGGAAAGAAGTATGGCGTATTTGTAGGCTAATAAGTTTCGTTAATAGTATTGATGGGAGGAAAGATTTAAGCCGATTATCCAAGCTTCGATCTGAATTGGAAAGTGATTTAGCCAAATTATATCAAGAGGCTGTTAACAAACGTACGTGGCTAAAATTGGCAGAAAACTCAACGCATGATGTGCGAGCTGCACTAGAAGCCTACCGCTCGGCTATAAGAAAAATAGGCAAGGGGAAAGGAGTTCGTGCTGGCCGTTACAGACAAGATGCTCGGTTTGCTGCAGAAAGAGCCAACCAGGCTATCCCTTGCTGGATTATGCCACACTATCGTATTTGTGAATCATTGCCAGCGACATTTGGAAGTTTCGATCTAGTGATTATTGATGAGGCCTCTCAATCAGACTTAACTGCGCTTCCAGCTATTCTTCGTGGACAGAAAGTTCTAATTGTTGGTGATGATAAACAAGTATCACCAGAAGGCATTGGATTGGAAGAAACTAAAGTTCGTAATCTAATGACTCGATTTTTATTGAATCAAGTCGATATTTATCGCCCTCAGATGGCTCCTGATCGATCAATTTACGACCTCTTTAAGGTTGTTTTTTCGAAAAGTGCAGTAATGCTCCATGAACACTTCAGATGTGTATCCCCCATAATTGAGTATTCAAAACGAGAATTCTATAATCATGAACTTATACCACTCAGGATTCCAAAAGTTTCTGAACGTTTAGATCCGCCACTTGTAGATGTTTACGTCAAAGACGGATATCGTAATGGAAAGTTAAATCTACCTGAAGCTCGCTTTATTGTTGATGAAATTAAGTGTATTACTGAGAATCCAGAGCTTTCTAATAGAACAATTGGAGTCGTTTCGCTACTAGGAAATGAACAAGCATTTATAATTATGCAAATGCTTAATGATGAAATAGGAGAAAAACTAGTTACAGCATACAAAATTACCTGTGGAGATGCTAGAACCTTCCAAGGTAAGGAGCGGGATATCATGTTTTTATCTATGGTGGCTTCTCCTGGAAAGGTTACAGCTCAATCAAGTGATATGTTTGCTCAGCGATTCAATGTTGCAGCATCACGAGCGCGCGACAGGATGTACTTAGTGAGAAGTCTTCAATTTGAAGATCTCAGCTCAGCGGATATCTTAAGGGCTGGGTTATTGCAACATTTTCAAGCTCCATTTACTCAAAATGAAGAGGAGGTTGGAAACTATCGTGAGCTTTGTGAGTCTCCATTTGAAAGAGAAGTTTTTGATTTTCTTGTGGAAAGGGGATACAGAGTTATTCCACAGGTAGAAGTCGGGGCATATAGAATTGATATGGTTGTGGAAGGTGATAACGATAATCGACTTGCTATTGAATGTGATGGGGATCGTTATCATGGCCCTGATCAATGGGATAAAGATATGAGGCGTCAGCGCATACTTGAAAGGGCTGGTTGGAAATTCTGGAGGTGCTTCGCATCTGCATTTGTTCTAGAACTTCAGGCTGTTACCCAAGACCTTGTTGAAACTTTAAATGCTAGCGAAATCTATCCAACAAATAATAAGACTTCGGTTAAGAGCATTCATGTCGAATTAAGAGAAATTGTTGTATTCCAAGGAGCTGATAAATCAGTTCAGGAGGACGATAGTATCGAATTTAATCAAGAAGATCTTTTTGGTCAACTTACGTAAATTTATATCGGACCAATCTAGCAGAATGCTCTATTTTAGAAAATCGACTAGTAAATTGATCGTTAAAGCTGAAATAACTTGACCGCTCTCGGAATTGGACCCGGAGTTGAGATCAAGTCTTTTAGCTTTATCAATTATCACAAACTAGTTTCATAATACCAATTGACTCGAGCTTAGGGAAATTGTTACACAGATTCCTAAATATGATAAATTGACGCCGAGTGAATCGTTATCTATAGCTTCGGAAGTGCGCTCTGTAGAAGTGACATGGTGTTCCGCTACTTTATTCTCGTCCGGTATTGAGGGATTTTGATTCTGAACACCACCCATAAATAGATATCAATAATAGTTACAACATACTTTTCATATATAATTGCATCATGCCCAGCATCGTTTCGGACGTTAGGGCTGGCGTTCTTAAATATATTTTGAACACTAGCCGTGGTGGGATACCTTTTTTAATAAAGTAGTAAGTCGTTTCGCCTCGTCCGGCCTTGGATAGTCAGGTAGTGCTTGTATCACTTTATGATACTCCTCCTGCGTGTGTGCTTCATCCAGCATCTTGTCCCAAGCGGCCCAATCGAAGTCCTGCATTTTCCTAGTCTCCATAAAATGCCTTGAAGTTGGCTTATCTTACTTGGTATTCATTACTTAATGATTAATTCTTAAATTCACGAGTAATAATATCCCTAATTTTAATCTGCCCATTTGTTGGTTAGCTGTGGCAAACTGCTAATTAATGATGAAGCTTTAACTAAAGGATAGTCGACCAATGCATAATGAAGAAAATTGTCCTTATTGCAACACAAGCGAAGATTGCCCTCATTTACTTTTATTAGTTGATATTACTTTCAGAACCGCTGAAGGCGGTATATTAATGTCAGAGTTTAAGGAAAAGTGGCAAGATATCTTTGACGAAAAATGTGAGCTAAAAGATTTTGATGAAGCGTGGGAGTTTGATAAATTATTGGAAGTCTTAGACAAGATGTCAGATCATGAAATAACTCGCGAATTTGAAGGGGGTCCAGGGCAGTCCTCGACATACCAAGCTTTTTATTGCGCTAATGAAAAGGTAGTTAAAAAAATATTAACGTTTTTTACTTCCTCCAATAAATAGTTAACCTTAATGGCAATTGCATCCATTATTCCCTCTGAAACTCTATTGGCTTATTCGGAAACTAACTTCATAGTTTATGATGAGCAAATGTTCATATTACGTATAGGCCAGTATTGCCCTACACTGAGCCATTTATATAAAACCCATAAAACCAAGACTTGTCTATTTATCACTGCTTATAATCCTTACGGCCAAATATTAAATGAGTCCGTTAATTTAAAGAGGAATATAGACTTGGCTACTGAGCTTGAAGATAAAGCCCTGAAATATTGTCCTGCTGAAGGCAAACATCCTACTGGTGATTGGCCTAGTGAGTCTAGTTATTTGGTTTTAAGCTTATCCCTTGAAGAATCTTGTAGACTGGGTAAAAAGTATGAACAAAATGCCATAGTTTGGTGTGATTCAGATTGTGTGCCGCAGTTGATCTTATTACGGTAATGCAACCATTTCCGGAGTGGGTTATTTTCCATGTGCCACATGACTCCAAAGTAATTCCTGCCGAAGTTAGGCATCAATTTGCACTTGATGATGTTGCTCTCATGCAGGAAATCATCAAGATGACAGATCACCATACGCTAGAGTTGTTCACTCGCGGGGTTCCTGAGCAGCAAATCATTAGATCACCTGTCAGCAGGCTAGTTGTTGATGTGGAGCGCTTTGTAGACGATGCAATGGAACCTATGGCAACACGAGGCATGGGTGTCGTTTATAAGCAGACTTCGTCAGGTAAAGCATTACGACATCCAATAGAGATTAAAGATCGGCAGACATTAATTAATGATTGGTATCATCCTCATCACAATAAATTGATAAGTCTAACGCAACAAATGTTGGATAAATATAATCAAGTATTGCTAATTGATGCACACAGTTTTCCTTCAGTACCATTGCCTTATGAGCCTGATCAACAATTATATCGCCCTCAAATTTGTATTGGCACCGATAACTTTCATACGCCAAAGGGACTCGAAAGGTCGTTTATAAGGCAGTTTGAAGCTGCCGGTTTTAGCACAACACTCAATGCACCCTTTGCTGGTTCTTTAGTGCCTATGCCTTTTTATCAAATGGACTCAAGAGTTTCATCAGTAATGATTGAAGTCAATCGAGCGCTTTATTGTGATGAAAAAACTGGTGAAGTAACTGCGAACTTTGACCAAGTTGCAATACAAATTAAAAAGTGTCTTATTTCAGGTATGATTATTCTCTAGTAGCTATCCCTTAATTGAGTAAATCAGTTGCTTAAATTAGATAGTAATATTTCTTTTACGAAACTTTTGTTACTCTAAATAAATATATTTTTTGCCTAAACAAGTTGAATATATGAATAATGAAGATCCCTCGACATGTCCTTTTTGCGGAAAGATTAATAATTGTGAACATTTATTATTACTTGTAGATAAGACGTTTCGTAACGCTGATGGAGGTATTTTAAGAAAATCCTTCAATAATCGCTGGTCAGAGATTTGTGATGAAAATGGTGAGGATTTTGATGAAAGGGAGTTTTTTGATGTATTGCTAGAAGAATTGGAATCAATATCTGACGCTATTGTTGACTTTGAATGCGATGAAGTACCTGGGATGTCATCTGATAATGTCATTTTCTTTGTAAAAGATGAGGAAAGTTTGAGAAAGGCATTGGAAAGCTTTGATGAATAGAAGGGATGTGGTGTAATCATAGTTCCGTTGAATTAATGCCACATAAATCATATAAAAATTCCATTTGCACTTATGGGTCTCCTATCATCTCTAGAAATAGGGCTATTATCTCAATCTAGATTATTATCTAAATCAGTAACCCTATGAAAAATATTTTTATTTCTATATTATTTTATATGGTAGCTATTTCGTCCATAAGCCAAGCGGCCGAAATATCTCTGCCGCACTCGAAGAGTGGAGATATATTAAATCGCAACATTCTAATTGAGGGGCCAATTGTTAAAGGTGATTTCAAACGGTTCCAATATTTTGTTTTTGCATTCCCGGCACGTACAGTTTGGTTGGCCTCACCTGGAGGAGATATTGCTGAAGCCATCATGATCGGACAACTTGTAAGGCGCCTGAAGATGAATGTATGGGCGCCAGAAAGAATGCTAATTAAGCGTGGTATTCAGTTAGTTGTGATTTCTGATCATTACAATAATCTTTGTGCCAGTGCCTGTTTTTTCATTTATGCAGCGGGTACTAGTCGTGAAGGTGACGTCTTAGGGGTTCATAGGCCTCGAATCACTCAAGAAGATCTGAAGACAATGACTGTCGATCAAGCGGCCTTTAGCCAAACTAACGCAAGTGATATTGCATCTGAATACCTACGCAAGATGGGCATCCCTAATTCGATTATCGAAAAAGAAAGTACAACCAAACCGAATGATATCCAATGGCTGAGCGATGATGAGGTGAAATCTCTTTCTGGTTATATTCCAGAATACGAAGATTGGTTAGAGGCAAAATGTGCTGGAACAGAGTACAAAATGCCAGAGGATCCAGAGCCTTGTAAAAACTGTACTGTAGATCAACTGATTGCTCATTTTCAGAG
>CAMDOP010000110.1 GCA_945903675.1 Crenothrix polyspora | reverse complement strand
GAGAGCCAAGTTGAGGAGGTCATGCAAAAACTCAATCATCGACCTCGAAAAACACTAAACTATAAAACACCTCATGCAGTATTTTTTGGCGATGATAATCGGCAGGCTGCATGAATACTAGAATTGCACTTCAGAGTTGAATTCGCGTGACATTAAAAGAGCTTCTAAAAGATTGGGTAACAAATATAGAAGTGAGCGAGTATGCCGATAATTCTATTATCGGGCTAGCATTGGATAGCCGTGACATTATTAAAGGATATGTATTTATAGCTTTAGCAGGATCTAAGCAGCATGGTATGGCCTATATCGATCAAGCTATAAATAATGGGGCGTGTGCAATTATTTATGATCCTGCAGGAATTGAATCCACATTAGTTGAGGATAGCTCTCAGATTCCTATGATTGCCATAAATGGGCTGGCAGTGAAATTGGGCCATATAGCCGCTCGGTTTTATGGGAACCCTTCCGAGCTAATGACGGTGATTGGTATAACTGGCACGAATGGCAAAACATCCTGCAGTCAATTTTTAAGTCAGATACTAGATGATTCCAGCGTCATAGGGACATTGGGCTGGGGAGAGTGGAGTAATCTGCAGAAAACAATTAATACCACGCCTGACGCTCTTGAAATGCAAAGGATTTTGGCAGAGTTATTAAAAGCAAATAAGAAAGCAGTTGCGATAGAGGTTTCTTCGCATGGATTGGATCAGGGGCGGATTAATGGTGTAGCTATTAAAGGAGCTATTTACACTAATATCAGTCGCGATCATTTAGATTATCACGGCACTATGGATGCTTATATACAAGCTAAGTTATTGTTATTGAAAAGCGTTGGCTTAGCTTTTGTCGTAGTGAATTTAGATGATGTGTTTAGTGATCAAATTGTAGCTGCTGTACCAGAAAAAGTTGAAATATGGGGATTTAGTGTTAAGGGAAAAACACGGTCAAATTGCACGAATATCATTGCCGAAAATATATTAACCACAGATAACGGCATCGAATTTGAGTTGTATTGCCATGGTAATAAACACAGGATAAAAGCTCCACTTTATGGCCATTTTAACGTGGAAAATATATTAACAGTTTTCACAACCATGCTAGCAATGGGTGTGGCAGAGGCTGAAGCTATAAAAAGATTAGAATTCATAAGGCCGATACCTGGTCGCATGGAGCGCTTAGGAGATGAAAGGAGTCCCCTTATTTTTGTCGATTATGCACATACACCTGATGCTTTGGACAAGGTTCTATCTAGTATTAAAAAGCATTGTACGCAAGCACTATGGGTAGTATTTGGCTGCGGAGGGAATAGAGATAAAGGTAAACGTTCACAAATGGGACAAATTGCAACTCAGTGGGCTGATCATGTCATTATTACCGATGACAATCCAAGATATGAAAATGCCTTAGATATTGTTAATGACATATTAAAGGGCTGCCAAGACATAGGCAATTCGACTATTAGTCGTAATGTTGAGGTCATTCAAGATAGGGCTCTGGCAATACAAAGTGTATTAGCTAGAGCAGCAGCAAAAGATTGTATTGTTGTTGCAGGTAAAGGTCATGAGCTATATCAGGAAGTCAATGGAGTTCGACTGAATTTCAGCGATAGTCAGGTTATAAGTGATGCATTAACCGCGAGGAATAGATAGCATGAAAATGATGCTAAGTGACTGTGCTAAAGCTATGCAAGGAAATTTGATTGGCGAAGATATGGCTGTTGAGTCTGTGTGCATAAATACTCGTACAATTAAGCCCGGTCAACTTTACGTTGCAATAAAAGGACACGTTTTTGATGGTCATCAGTTTATAGAACAAGCGGCCAATGCTGGTGCCTGTGCTGCTGTTGTGGAAAAAGAAATTGAAACTAGTTTGCCACAAATAATTGTCAAAGATACACGATTAGCATTGGCTGAATTAGCCGGTGAATGGCGTAAATCTGTTAATAAGATGAATGGATCTTCTCTTGCTGTCATTGGCGTTACTGGAAGTAACGGCAAGACAACAGTTAAGGAAATGCTTGCCGCTATATTGGCTATTAATGATCCTGTTTTGTTTACACATGGCAATCTAAATAATGATATTGGCGTACCTTTAACTTTATTAGAGTTGGAAGACCAGCATCGATATGCCGTTATTGAAATGGGTGCAAACCATGCCAAAGAAATTGCCTACACTAGTCAATATGTAGAGGCTGATGTAGTGATTATTACCAATGCAGGCGCTGCGCATATCGCTGGTTTTGGAAGTCTTGATGGTGTTGCAAAAGCGAAAGGCGAAATCGTAGAAACTTTAAAAAAGACGGGTACTGTAATTATCAATCATGATGATGAATATTTTGCTTATTGGAAATCAGTCGCTGGGAATAGAGCTTTATTGTCATTCGGTTTGAGTGCGGGGGCGGATGTAACAGCTAATGCAATAAAAGAAAAAATTCATAATAAAGCTTTTATTACACAATTTGAATTAAGTACGAATCAAGGTTCAGTTGATATCATCTTGAAATTAGCTGGCCGGCATAATGTGCTAAATGCCTTGGCAGCATCTGCAGCAAGCCTAGCTTTAGGAATAACCTTCAAGCAGATTAAGCAAGGTTTGGAAAGCATAGTTCCGGTAACAGGACGATTACAGCCATTAGTTAGCAACACCGGCGCAATAATAATAGACGATACCTATAATGCAAATTCGGCATCATTGAAAGCTGCTCTTGATGTATTAGCAATTTTTAAAGGGAAATCGTGGGTAGTATTAGGAGCATTTGGTGAATTAGGTCCAAATAGCCCAAAAATACATGAAGAATTGGGTGTGTTAATTAAATCCAGCGGCGTAACTAGATTAATGGCCGTAGGGGCAGATTGCAAAAAAACAGTAGAAGCATTTGGCGTGGGAGCTACTTTTTTTGAGGAACAACAGGATTTAATTTTAGCGCTAAAGAAAGAGTTAGAAGGCGATGAGACAATATTAATTAAAGGTTCAAGAGCACAGCACATGGAAATTGTAGTGGCTGCTTTAGTTGACGATTTCAGGAATTAAACAATGTTACTTTATTTTTCAGATTATTTAATGAGTTTTGATGGTGGCTTTCGAGTATTTCACTACCTGACTTTCCGAGCCATACTGGGTGCACTAACTTCGTTACTGATATGTTTTATGATCGGCCCAGCAATGATTAGAAAGCTAAGTCATAAAAAAATTGGACAAAGTATTCGTGAATTAGGCCCACAGTCGCATTATGAAAAATCGGGCACGCCCACCATGGGTGGCGCTTTAATACTGGTTGCGATTACTATTAGTACGTTATTGTGGGCTGATTTATCTAACCGTTATATATGGGTCATCTTGTTAGTCACAATGGGCTATGGTGTCATTGGTTTTGTTGATGATTATCGAAAAGTAATTGAAAGAAATAGTGATGGCTTATCGGCAAAAGCAAAATATTTGGCTCAATCAATTATTGGTTTAACAGCGGCTATATTCTTGTATAAGTCAGCAATATTACCCGCAGAAACCCAATTCATTGTGCCCTTCTTTAAGGACATTATGTTGGATATGGGCTGGACTTATATCGTATTAACATATTTTGTAATTGTTGGAACTAGCAATGCAGTAAATTTGACCGATGGACTTGATGGCTTAGCCATTATGCCAACTGTAATGGTTGCCGCTGGATTAGGGATCTTTGCATATTTGTCCGGACACGTAGCATTTTCCGATTATTTGGCTATTCCTTATTTACCCAATGCGGGAGAGCTTATTGTATTTTGTGCCGCATTAGTTGGCGCGGGATTGGGTTTTTTATGGTTTAACACGTATCCAGCTATGGTATTTATGGGTGATGTTGGTGCTTTAGCATTAGGTGCCGCCTTAGGTGTATTGGCAGTTTTAGTTAGGCAAGAAATTGTATTAATGATTATGGGAGGCGTTTTTGTAATGGAAACAGTTTCAGTCATTATTCAGGTTGCCTCATATAAGTTAACAGGGAAGCGTGTATTTCGTATGGCGCCTATACACCATCACTTTGAATTGAAAGGTTGGCCTGAACCGCGTGTAATTGTACGATTTTGGATTATTACAGTGATCTTAGTATTAATCGGCCTGGCTACTTTGAAATTAAGGTAGTCAATATGCATAAAGAATATCACTCTCAAATTATGATTGGTATGAATTAAAGAGATGAAAATGGATAGTGTGGCAATACTAAATTCATTAAATATGAAATTAGCCTTAGACCCAAAAAACTCGAAAATATTGGTGGTTGGGCTTGGTTATACAGGGGTTTCTGTAGCTCATTATTTACAAAAATTGGGATTTAAGTTCGCCATTACAGATAGTCGAGATAGGCCGCCGTTAATGGATGAGTTTTTGCAGAGTATGCTTGATACGCCTGTTTTTACAGGTGGATTTGATGAAGCAGCCTTCAAAGTCGCCACACATTTGGTAGTGAGTCCAGGTGTTACGTTGACCGAAAAGTCGATTGTTAAGGCAATTGCAAACGGGGTAAAGGTCATTAGTGATATTGATTTATTTGCTTGTTCGGTTAACGAACCCGTAATAGCTATCACAGGATCTAATGGTAAAAGTACAGTCACCACAATGCTAGGTGAAATGGCGGCGAGCACCGGTATAAAGGTCGGTGTTGGTGGTAATTTGGGCACGCCAGCTTTAGATTTATTAGAGCAAGATGCTGAATTATATGTACTAGAGCTTTCAAGTTTTCAATTAGAAAGGACGTCTGTATTAAATGCAACTGCAGCAACAGTACTTAATATTTCGGCTGATCATTTAGATCGGCATGTAGATATGTCTGAATACGGCCAAAGCAAGCAACATGTATTTAGTGGAAATGGCGTCATGGTCATTAACGCTGATGATCCTATTGTAGATGCAATGCGCGAAACAGGTCGGTCGAAAGTTACATTTTCAATCAAGGAAAAGGCTGATTTTTGTCTTGCTCATAAAGGCGATATTGAATATATGATGCATCAGAGCCAATGCTTAATGCCTTTATCTGACCTTCCTTTAGAAGGCCGACATAATGTATCAAATGCTCTAGCCGCGATGGCTTTAGGAAAGGTAGTTGGATTAGATGAGCAGGTCATGTGCTCGGCGTTAAAAAAATTTAAAGGTTTAGATCATCGTATGCAGCGTGTTGCAGAAATAGGTGGTGTGACCTGGGTTAATGATTCAAAGGCTACAAATATTGGCGCCTGTATCGCAGCATTGGAAGGTTACGATCGTAAAGTTATTTTAATTGCTGGTGGCGATGCAAAAGGAGCTGATATGAATGAATTAGCACCTATTATTAAAGAAAAAGCCAAGCATGTTGTTTTAATAGGAAAAGATGCTGCATTAATAAAGCAATCTTTAGATAGTTCTGTTTCAGTTTATAGCGCAGAAAATATGGCTCAAGTAGTAAAGATTTGCGCAGAAATAACTGAACTTGGTGACTGTGTTTTGTTGTCTCCAGCATGTGCGAGCATAGATCAATATAAGAACTATCAGGATAGAGGCAATCAGTTTTCTAAGGCTGTTTTGGACTTGCTTAAGTGAAAATTTTTACAAAGGAGTCGAAATTAGGACGATTTCATTATGACCCTATATTGGTCTTAATATGTGCGAGTTTATTGTTTATTGGTTACATTATGGTTGCATCGTCATCATTACATTTAGGAACTAAAGTTACGGAAAACAGTTTCCATTATCCAATAAGACAGACTTTACATATAGGACTAGGTCTTTTTTTAGGGTGCGGAGTCGTTTTAACTCCAATTAATACATGGCAGAAATCAGGGCAGTGGTTATTTATAGTGGGATTAGTATTATTGGTGATAGTGCTGATACCTGGTCTTGGCGTCAAAGTTAATGGCAGTACTCGCTGGCTTTCATTAGGAGGCATGAGAATACAAGTGTCAGAGCTTGTAAAATATTTTGCTGTTATTTATATGGCCGGTTATGTGACCCGACATCAAAAATCGATACGAGAATCTGCACTTGGTTTAGTTAAACCATTGTTTTTGTTTTCAGTAACAAGTTTATTGTTATTAATGGAACCAGATTTTGGCTCAGCAGTAGTGATATTAATTATAGCTATGGGCATTATGTTTTTAGCTGGCGCAAGATTATCACAATTTATTATGTTACTAACATTTGTGGGAATACTTGCGACACTACTAGTTTATTTTGAACCCTACCGTATGAAGCGAGTAACCAGCTTTATGGATCCGTGGGCGGATGCTAAAGATACGGGGTATCAATTAGTCCATGCGCTAATTTCATTTGGGCGTGGAGAGTGGTTAGGTGTAGGTTTGGGAAGTGGTATACAGAAACTATATTATTTACCTGAGGCTCATACAGACTTTTTATTTTCAGTAATTGCTGAAGAGCTAGGTTTGTTAGGGGTGCTAACTGTTATCAGTTTATTTTCTTTATTAGTTTGGCGTACCTTTAAGATTGGTATGGCTGCTGAAAAAGCAGGTGAACAGTTTTCTGCCTATATTGCTTATGGTCTTGGTATTTGGTTTGGATTTCAATCGTTTGTAAATATGGGCGTAAATATGGGCATATTACCTACCAAAGGCTTGACTTTACCGCTAATGAGTTATGGCGGGGGCAGTATGATGATAATGTGTTGTGCTGTTGCCTTATTGTTTCGTGTACATAGTGAAGTCACTGAAATAAATGCTAATCTTCCCAAAGAAAAGTCGAAATGGCTAAACGTATAGTAATCATGGCTGGTGGAACCGGTGGTCATGTTTTTCCAGCATTAGCCGTAGCTGAGTGCTTGAAAGAACAAGGCTGGCAAGTTAGTTGGCTCGGGACACATAAAGGACTAGAAAGTCGAGTAGTGCCAGAAAATGGCATTGAAATCGATTGGCTATCGATATCTGGTATTCGAGGCAAAGGTATAGCCGCAAAATTAAAAGCTATAATTATGTTATTTAAAGCTTGCTTACAGGCAAACCAAATTTTACGTAAGCGTAAGCCAGATGTCGTCTTGGGCATGGGAGGCTATGTTGCTGGTCCAGGTGGTCTGATGGCAAGGCTATTGGGAATACCTTTAATAATTCACGAACAAAATAGGGTTCCAGGCACTACGAATCGCTTATTGGCTCGGATTTCTAATCAAGTATTACAAGCTTTTCCGAACAGTTTTAGCATGAAACTGAATGCGAAACATACTGGGAATCCATTAAGAAAACAATTTGCTACAGCTTTAGAACACGACCGTAGACAGATAGAAAAGGACGTTAGAATTTTGATTATAGGTGGGAGTCAAGGTGCACAAATTTTAAATAATATAGTGCCTGAAGCTGTTGCAAAATTTTTGGCTATAAACGATAAAATAAAGTCTGTAAAAATTATGCATCAGACAGGTGATGTACAGTTATTACAGGTTAAAAATCGATATGATGCCTTAGGTATTAAAGCAAAAACATCGGCTTTTATTGAAGATATGGTTGAAGCTTATCAATGGGCTGATTTGTTAGTTTGTAGGGCTGGAGCAATGACAGTTAGTGAAGTATCAGCAATGGGATTGCCAGCTATATTTGTACCTTTACCAACAGCAATTGATGATCATCAAACAGCTAATGCACGTTATTTGACTGATAATGGAGCTGCGCTACTTTTAATGCAAAGCGATTTAAATCCAGAAAAGTTAGCTGAGTACATGATAGAAATACTTAAAAATGCTAGGCCAATGCAGATTGCAACGCAAAAGCTAGCACGATTAGATGCTACGTCACTTGTTGCGAGTTATTGTTGCGCAGAGGCAAAATTATGAAAACGCCTAATAGTGTACATATAGCTTCAACGCTAGGTAATATCAAACGTATACATTTTGTTGGTATAGGAGGTACCGGAATGAGTGGTATTGCTGAAGTATTATCGAACTTAGGCTATACCATTTCGGGATCCGATATTAAAGAGAGTGCTGTTACTAAAAGGCTGGTTGATTTAGGAGTAACTATTACAATCGGTCATCGTCGTGAAAATGTCACTAAAGTGGATGTGGTGGTTGCATCAACCGCAATCGATCGTAGTAATGAAGAAATTGATCAAGCCTATTTAAATAGAATTCCAGTGATTCCAAGAGCTGAAATGTTAGCTGAGTTGATGCGTTTTCGATTTGGTATAGCCGTAGCGGGTACACATGGAAAAACTACCACTACTAGTTTGACTGCCAGCATGATGGCTGAGGGTGGACTTGATCCCACTTTTGTAATTGGTGGTCGATTAAATAGTGCTGGTAGTAATGCAAAGTTAGGATTGGGAAATTATTTGGTAGCTGAGGCCGATGAAAGTGATGCCTCTTTTTTATATCTACAGCCTATGATCGCAGTGGTCACCAATATAGACCAAGACCACATGGAAACCTATCAAAACAGCTATCAGCGATTAAAAGATACTTTTTTAGAATTCTTACATCATCTACCTTTTTATGGTTTAGCGGTGATGTGTTTGGATGATGAAGGTGTAAGGGAGATTTTGCCTCAATTATCTAAGCCGGTTATTACTTATGGTGTTCATGAAGATGCCGATATTAGGGCAATAGATATTAAACAAATTGGAATGCATTCAATATTTACTGTTATTCGGTGGGGTGAATTTCCACCATTGACGGTGACATTAAATATGCCGGGTTGGCATAACATACTGAATTCACTTGCTGCTATTGCCGTCTCGACTAAACTTGGGGTTGCTGACGATGCAATTATTAGAAGTTTAGAATCATTTAAAGGTATAGGTCGACGATTTCAAATTCAAGGAGATCTTGATATTGAACATGGCAAGCTGACTTTAGTGGATGATTATGGACATCATCCACGTGAGCTAGCCGCGACTTTGGAAGCGATGCGACAAGCTTGGCCGACACGTCGTTCGGTTATTATATTTCAGCCACACCGATATACGCGTACACGTGATTTATTTGAAGATTTCGTATCCGTTCTATCCACAGTAGATATTCTAATTTTGTTGGATGTTTATTCAGCAGGTGAAGCTGTTATTACAGGAGCTGATGGCAGAGCATTGAGTAGAGCTATTCGTATGCGAGGTCAAGTTGATCCTGTATTTGTTGATGATTGGAATGATTTACCTAAAATATTAGCAGGTATAGTCAAGCCCGATGATGTAATCATGACTATGGGGGCGGGTAATGTTGGACATATAGCAACTCAATTACCTAAGTTGTTGGCAGATGCATTAGAGCAAAGAGTTACTTCTGCCTTGAACAAATCAGCATGAAAGGTAAATTATTACTTAATGAAAAGCTGGCTAAATACACAAGTTGGCGAGTAGGTGGTTATGCTGAAAGGTTATATATACCTTATAATAAACAAGATTTATGTGAGTTTATTGCAAACTTGCCAGATACCGAATTCGTATATTGGATGGGTTTAGGTAGTAATTTATTAGTTAGGGATGGCGGTATACTCGGTACAGTTATAAATACTAAAGGTCGCTTGAAGGAAATGAGACTGATAGAAGATCAAACAGTCTACGTAGAGGCGGGAGTTCCATGTGCCCATGTAGCGCGCTTTTGTGCAGAGCAGGGCTTAGTTGGAGCAGAGTTTTTAGCTGGCATACCAGGAACTATGGGTGGCGCTTTAAAAATGAATGCAGGTGCTTTCGGAGGAGATACTTGGGGTATCGTTAAACAGGTAGAAATGATCGATGGATCTGGGCATCTGAATGATCGCTATCCTGTTGATTTTATTGTTAGTTATCGTTCTGTGCAAAGTCAGAGTCAAGAATGGTTTTTAAGTTGCCAATTACAATTGCAACCTGGTGATACAACAACAAGTCAGAAAAAAATAAAATCATTGTTAGAGCATCGAGCTAATACTCAGCCCACTAATCAACCAAG
>CAMDOP010000109.1 GCA_945903675.1 Crenothrix polyspora | reverse complement strand
TTTGTGCTCGAAATTGTTCAGCGCTGTATCAACAAGCACATCGAATTTTTATTACAAAAGACAAAACGGATCTTCATAACGCCAGTCAGATTAATGACGAAGGGTTATTTGAATTATTGGCATCTGAGTTTTTGAGCGAACTCTACTTAATATGTCTGGAGTACAACAGCTGAAGCTGTTGTACTCCAAGTCTAAACTAAATCATCCAAATCAAGCTGTAATGCCTCAGCAATTTTTTTAAATGCTAATACGCTGCCGGTGCGTTTGCCGCCTTCCATTTGTGCGATAGTGGCTAGCTCCATACCAGACAACTTAGATAGCTCTGTTTGGCTTAAGGCTCTGTACTCACGCCAAACTTTTATTTTGTTTTCACCGCTTAAAAGGCGTTTAACAACGTCACTAGGAACCAATTCGTCATCGTCGTGCTTAGCTTTTTCATAAGCATCAAGATCCTCTAGCCATTCAGCTTTTTCTAGGAAATCGTTGTAAATATTACCTTTGCTCATTATTATCTAATTCATTGATGGTCTTTAGGTGTCTAGTTGACGCCAAGCAATAGAGTTACCATTAAATACATCTCAATGCTTTGAAACGTCTGATGTTGTGGTCGCTTTGGATAAAATATGCTGATTGAGCTATATTTTTTATATTAAATATGATCCGTCTTACGTGTTTCTGGCAATGCCGATAAAATCGCCCTCAACGCCTTATTGACGGCCTCTGGGGTGGTAAAGATTTTAGCTATATCTTCATTTAGAGTCACATTTACCACGTTGTGGGCAAATCGATTAGGTTTTGCTTTGCTGTAATCAAAATTATATACGGGTAATAAATCTTCAGTTTCTGTCTGCGCGTTCATAGTTCTTTATCTCAGGATTCGTTGAAATTATAGCATAACAGGTGCCTAGGCCGAGTTAGGTTACCTAACTTAACCCGACACTCTGTTAAATCACTATCAATGGCTATAATGATTTTTACAACTACTTTTCAAAATAAGTCAGTAGACATCGCTTGTGCGTTTAACTTAAACGCCTTTAACACTAATTTCTAACACTTGGCTCCAATGGCCTACTTGCTCGTCGTGGATATGGTAAATAGCACGATATCTCCAGATAACCGCTGTGCCGGCGGCGGGTAAGGGCGTGTTGTCTTGATAGCCAGAAGACATACGAATAGTTAATAAGCTAAAAACGCCAGTACCGTGATCCGCTTCTATCTCTAACGCACTAGTGCCGTTGCTTTTCCACGTTATGACAGGATGACCGCCTTGTATGTCGATGGTGAGTATGGGTTGTAAGCTTGTGGTGTCAATGGCAGGTTTAACGGCTGCAATAATCCCTAAGGTTTTGCCAATGGCTTCAGTGTAGTTAGGATGTTTTTTGATGCGAGTAATTAAGGGGCCTACAAAACCGAAGACATCAGAAAAGGGTGTGCTGGTCGGTGGCGCAGTTAGTGCGAGAGCGCTCGGCAAGGCTATGTCAGTATTAGCGGGGCCGTCACGTAAAATACGTTTAAGCGAGAAGATGGCGTGCGAGTAGTTTTGCGCGACTTCTTGGCTGTTAAGTAAGTAGTCAAACCAAGCGGAGGCTGCGGCTATTTTAGTTATTTCATTGCTGGTTAGATCTAAAATAGTCGCGTAATTAGGTAGTTGTGTACTGAGTTGTTGTAATAAGATGCTTTTATTAGCATCGTCAGTGGGTATAGAGCTAGAATTTGCCATGAATTACGTCCCGTTGTTATTGGTTGTTGAGAGGCTTTTGCCTAGTTAAATATGAGAGCTGACTTATAATGCCTTGTGCAGTCAGTGCAAGGCAAGTTATTTTTATCAAGCATTGAAGGAAAGATTTATAGTGGCCGTTAGCGCTCTATTTATCTCGATATTTTTAACGGTTAGTGAGCAATCGTTGCTGATAATACCCACATTTTCGCTCTAAATGCTTTATTACTTTCCTTGGAGCTGTCTATTTATACCGTGCTGTTGACTGTTAGTGATATGAAGCTAGCTGTTCATGATATGAAGTTGACTATTCGCACTGTGAATACCGGTATTCGAGCTGAGAAGTTTGCTTAGCACGAGGTGCGATGCGCTGTTCGTGTCATGAGATCGGGTATCCACAGTATGAAGCTGACGTTTCGTGGTGTGGGGCGAGCTATTCTTGGTGAGTGATGCTTCGTTCATGGCGTGGCGCTGGGTGTTCATGCAATGAAATTAGGTATTCACAGTATGAATTTAGGTTGTCTAGGTGTGAAGCGAGCTATTCACAGTAAGTGATGGGCTGTTCGTGGTGTGACGTTTTGTGTTCATGGTATCGTTTCCATGTAAAGCGTTGGAGCGATTATAGTATTTTCAATGCGTATGTTGAAAGCCGATATGTCTGCTGTTAAGTTGGTAGTCATTTTATTTGATGGCCTGTAGCTATAAATACCTGCTGTTATGTAATACATTGTGTGATACTATTTTTGCGTGTTTAGTGAGGTAGTTTTGAAAGTTTACAAAAATTCATGGTTTGGGCGTTTCGCCAGAAAACAGAATATTTCTGCCCTTGCTCTACTTGATGCCGTGTACAGAGCAGAGCAAGGTCAAATAGATGCTGATTTAGGCGGCGGAGTTATTAAACAACGAATTTCTCGCCTAGGGGAAAGTAAATCAAAGGGTTATCGTAGTATTTTATTATTTTGTAAGAATGAAAGAGCATTCTTTGTCTATGGTTTTGCCAAGAATGTTCTTGCCAACATTCGAGAAGATGAAGAAGAGCAATTTAAGAAAATGGCAAAGTATGTTTTGGCACTGACAGATATACAATTAAGTGAGTTAATTGACAGTGGACAGTTTGAAGAGGTTGTAAAAGATGACTAAAAAATATCGCAGTGATGCCTTTGCTGCCATTCATGAAACAATGGAGGCTTTGCATGAGGTTGGTTCAATTGATAAGCAAACCATGCGTCAGTTTGATGAAGCGTGCCTGACTCCTGTTCTAGTGATGAGCCCAGATGAAATAAAATCCTTAAGATTGCGCGAGCACATTTCGCAACCTGTGTTTGCTCGCTATCTAAATGTTTCCAAAAACTTGGTTTCTGATTGGGAAAGAGGGGTTAAAAAACCCGGTGGGCCTGCATTACGCTTGTTAGCTGTTATTCAGAAAAAAGGCTTGATGGCAATTGCCTAATTCCAAGAAGCTCAGCTAGTAACCTCGATGCAATAAGGCTGAATTGATGCTGCTTTTGCTCAGATTTCCTCGATTCCACTAACTTAAAACCTAGGCTACATGGATACCGGCATCCTCGCCGGTATGGCGGTTTATTTAAGTATTTGCGCGCAAAGCGTTGAAGCGATTATAGAATTTAGAATTCTTTTACCGTCTCTGAAGTTCAGCACTCCTAAGTTTTTACTTAATAATGGCAGTGCAACTGAATTTAGGTGACGGCACAATATTTAGCCATAATGTTGATATGGTATACTCTATGGCAAAGCTAGATAGTATTCATATACAGTGAGTTAAAAGCATTGCAACATTCAGAAAATTTAAGGTCAGGGCTCGTGCTTGTTACGGGCGCTCAAGGTTTTGTAGGCTTACCTTTATCGACAGCGTTGGTTAAGCTAGGCTATCAGGTGCGTTGTGCAGTCCGTGATCATTTTCAAGTTAATGAAGGGCAAGAAACGCTATCAATAGTTGACATTAATGGCACTACGGTTTGGGCTAATGCATTGGTTGATGTCGCGGTGGTGATTCATTTGGCGGCTCGTGTCCATGTGATGAACGAAACGGCCGCTGATGCTTTATCAGCTTATCGTAAAGTCAATGTCGAGGGTACTTTAAATCTAGCTAAGCAAGCAGCGTTAGCTGGCGTCAAACGCTTTATCTTTATAAGTTCAATTAAAGTGAATGGCGAAGGCACGGCCTTAGGTCATCCTTATCATGAACAGCAAGCACCATCACCCTTAGATGCTTATGGGCTGTCTAAATACGAAGCCGAGTTGGCCTTGCAGCAATTAGCTAAAGACACAGGCTTAGAGGTCGTCATTATTCGTCCCTCCTTAATCTATGGCCCGGGTGTTAAGGCTAATTTTAGAACTATGATGCGCTGCCTAGCTTTAGGCATTCCTCTGCCCTTAGGTAGTATTCATAATCAACGCAGCTTATTAGCCCTAGATAATTTAATCGATTTAATTCAAGTTTGTATTACGCATCCGGCGGCGGCTAATCAAATCTTTTTAGCCTCAGATGGTGTGGATCTGTCTACGCCTGAATTGTTAACGGCTATGGCGGCAGCACTCGGTAAACCCGCTAGATTAATAAAACTACCAGAAAGCCTATTAATGCTGGGTGCTAAGTTAGTAGGTAAACAAGCTATGGCGCAACGACTATGTGGTTCTTTACAGGTTGATAGCTCTAAAGCTCGTGAATTACTGGGCTGGCAACCGCCTGTTTCTGTGCAAGAGGCTTTGCATAAGGTCGCAGTCGCTTATAGTCATAGATCACCATGTTAATGTTAGTCGGTTTATTCATCGTAGCTTTACTTTTAGCTGGCTTCTTGACGGGCTGGTTACGTCGCTATGCTTTAGCGGCGAGTTTGATAGATATTCCCAATGCGCGTAGTTCACATCAACTGCCCACACCTAGAGGCGGTGGCTTATCGATAGTCATTGTGTTTTTGTTGGGGCTGCTTTCGCTGTTTTGCTTAGATCTAGTTACAGTTTCAGCGTTATGGGCATTCTTGGGTGCAGGTTCGATTGTCGCTATAACTGGTTTTTTAGATGACCATGGTCATATTGCCGCGCGCTGGCGTTTGTTGGTGCATTTTAGTGCCGCTGCGTGGGGGCTTTATTGTTTAGGTGGATTGCCAACACTGACCTTACCTGTGCCAGGTTTTGAGCTTGTTACTTTAGATTTAGGTTGGATAGGTCAGCTTTTAGCCGTACTGTATTTGGTGTGGTTACTGAATCTTTATAACTTTATGGATGGTATCGATGGTCTCGCCAGTATTGAGGCGATTACCGTTAGCTTAGGTGCGGCACTTTTGTACGTTTTGCAAGCTGAAGTGATTGCTTTATGGATAGCACCGGTATTGTTGGCGGTCACGGTTTGCGGTTTTTTAGTGTGGAATTTTCCACCCGCTAAGATTTTTATGGGTGATGCCGGTAGTGGGTTTTTAGGTATCGTATTGGGCTTATTGTCTATTCAAGCGGCATGGCTTGACTCTTCGTTTTTATGGAGCTGGCTAATTTTATTAGCGGTCTTTATTACTGATGCGACTTGGACCTTATTCAGGCGCTTATTAAGAGGCGATAAAGTCTATCAAGCGCATTGTAGTCACGGTTATCAATATGCTGCGCGTTATTATCAATCTCATAAGAAAGTGTCTTTAGCGGTGGCAGTTATTAATTTAGTGTGGTTATTGCCAGTGGCTTTATGTGTGGGCTTAAAGCATATCGATGCTGGCTTAGGTTTGCTATTAGCTTATGTACCAGTGATGTTATTGGCTATTTTTTTTCGTGCAGGTCAAAGAGAAGTCTTATGAAGCAGGCTATTTTGGCGCATTGGTTTATTGGTCTTAAAAGACACAGTAAGGCTTTTATTTTAATTAGTATTGATGTGTTTTTTGTATGGTTCGCTTTATGGTCAGCGTTTTCATTACGCTGGGGTGAGTTGTATGTGCCCAAGGGCGATGTGTGGTATTTGTTTGCTATAGCGCCAATGATCGCAGTGTGTGTGTTTATCAGATTAGGCTTATATCGAGCCATTATTCGCTATATAGAAATGCGCGCCTTATGGACCATCATTCAAGCGACAACTCTATATGCGCTGATTTTTGCTTTTGTCTGGTATGGATCCGGTATTAAATTTATTCCGCGTACCGTTTCGCCTATAAATTGGTTACTGGTGATGTTGTTGGTTGGCAGTAGTCGTTTATTTGCGCGCTGGTGGTTGGGCGATACTTATTTTCGTTTAGGTGGTCTTCGCGATACCACTGATGTTCGTAAAAAAAATGTACTGATATATGGTGCCGGCAGTGCCGGTGTGCAGTTGGCCTCTGCTTTGGTTTATGGTCGTGAATTTCGTCCGATTGCTTTTATAGATGATGATAGTTTATTGCATAAAAGTAAAATTAACGGCTTACGTATTTATCCTTTTAGTGATTTAAGTTATTTAATAGAGCGTTATCAGATTTCTGATGTGTTGCTGGCCATGCCTTCCGCCAAACGCTCACGTATTAGTGATTTAATTAGACTTTTAGAGCCCTATGCGGTGCATGTTATGTCTATGCCTGGTTTGTCTGATATTGCTCAAGGTAAAATTACCGTTGATGCTTTGCAGGAAGTCGATATTGCTGATCTTTTAGGGCGTCGTGCGGTCGCCCCCGATCAATCGTTATTGGCTGCAGCTATTACTGAAAAGATAGTTATGGTTACTGGCGCAGGGGGCTCTATAGGTTCGGAATTGTGTCGGCAAATTGTTCAATTGCAGCCACATACCTTGATACTTTTTGAGCTGAGTGAGTTTGCACTTTATGCCATAGAAAAAGATTTACAGCATTTATTAAGCCGTAAGGCTCAATCTTCGTCTATCGAAATTATTACCGTAATAGGTTCTGTTGCCGACGCTAGGCGCATAGAGAAAGTGTGTTCGGTCTTTAAAGTGCAAACGCTCTATCATGCGGCGGCCTATAAGCACGTCCCTATGGTAGAGAAAAATCCAGGTGAGGCGGTTAGGAATAATATCTTCGGTACTTTATATACTGCTCAAGCCGCTATTAAAGCTAATGTAGAATTGTTTGTATTAATTTCAACCGATAAGGCGGTCAGGCCGACTAATACTATGGGAGCCACTAAACGCTT
Source organism: Crenothrix polyspora (assembly GCA_945903675.1). Classification (GTDB taxonomy): domain Bacteria; phylum Pseudomonadota; class Gammaproteobacteria; order Methylococcales; family Methylomonadaceae; genus Methylobacter_C. The sequence continues at coordinate 3,040 of CAMDOP010000109.1, read as the reverse complement.
TGCGGAGCTTATTTTACAAGCGCTAAGTGCAGGCTTTGGTAGTGCGCATCACACTCGTTTTACTATGGTGCGTTTTGGTAATGTGTTAGGTTCTTCGGGCTCTGTCGTGCCTTTATTTAGAGAGCAGATCGCTAGAGGTGGTCCTGTAACGGTCACCGATGAGCGTATCATTCGTTATTTTATGACTATTCCTGAGGCGTCGCAGTTGGTTATTCAAGCGGGTGCTTTAGGTCAGGGGGGGGATGTCTTGGTCTTAGATATGGGTGAGCCTATACGTATTATCGATTTGGCAAAACGTATGATTCATTTAAGTGGCTTGGAAATAAAGGATGAGGCTCATCCTGCAGGTGAAATAGAGATTATTTATACTGGATTACGATCAGGAGAAAAGCTTTATGAAGAGTTACTGATTGGTGATGATGTCTCAGATACCACTCACCCTAGAATTATGCGTGCACAAGAGCAAGTGATTGCGTGGTCTGAATTAGAGCAGATGTTACAGCTTTTAGAGCAGGCTAGCTTTGAGGATGATTTTGAGCAGATTAGACAAGTGTTAACGCAAGCAGTGTCCGGTTTTGTGCCACAATGTGATATTAATGACGTACTATGGAAGCAGGCGGCTACCAACTTAAGACAGGACAGTTTAGCTTAATTCCTAAGCACAGGCTAAGGGTGAAAGGCGAAAGGCGAAGTCTAGTGTTTGTCGCGCCTTAAGTTGCTAGCCTTTTAGGCTTAATCTTTCGCCTTGAACCCTTTGTCTACATTCAGCAGAGCCCTGTTTATAAGTGAACGGTTGACTCCAAATAACCCTGATATAAACTTACTAGCCCTTATTTCAAGCAAAAAAAAACCTCCTAGTACACTGACGTACAGGGAGGTAAAAGTTCAAGCAGAACATTATGAGGAGAAACTGCTTGGAGGCATAACACCAGGAGGTAGTTAACTTTGTAGCACTTAGCTGTTCAGGTTTTCACGCATTACGATGTTGCTATAAATAGCAGCACTAGCAAATAATACGGTAGAAATAATAAATTGGCCGGAAATAAAGCTCCAGATACCAGCAACAAAAAGTAAACCAACGATCATGTGTTTGTTTGGACTGTTCATGAGATAAATCCTATTAAAGTAAAGAATCTTTCAGAGTTTATTGTTGCTTTAAAAGTTCTGTTGCTGTAGTACTTGGTTCATATTATAGATTGATATTTAACAAGCACAATACTCATAATAATGAATGGATTGTTTCTTTTTAGGATATAATTGCCGATGTCAATGATTTGTTGATATTAGACGATAGCGGGTCCTTTTAGCGGTTTATAAAAACAAATAATGAGATCGTTATCGCGACGATGTGTTAATCGGGTATTCGCACCCGAATGCGAGATACTTTCTTTTGCTCCGCCAAAAGAAAGTATCCAAAGAAAAGGCGGCTCGATTGCAGCTAGCTCCTGCGCTCCTCGGTTTTGTCGGGGGTCGGTAGAGAGGGCTTCCTGCCCTCCTACCGCCGCGCGGCATCCATGCCGCGCCCCTTCGGGCTAATCCCAACAAAACCTGCGGTGCTCAGCGCGGCAAACGAGAATAAAAATACGTTACTGCGTAATATCAGTTACAAATATAAAAAATCAATATGGTCGGGTTGCGCTAGCGTTAAGCCGACTTATAGCTATGAGGGCACTGTGGATAAATTAACCAGTATGACCGTTTTTGTTCGTGTGGCAAAAGCAGGCAGTTTTGCCGGAGGTGCTCGTGAATTGGGTATTTCTAGAGCAATGGCCACCAAACATATAATGCAGCTTGAAGGTAGTTTGGGTACGCGTTTAATTAATCGTACCACGCGTAGTCTAAGTTTAACGGATGTAGGTATCTCTTATTTGGAACGCTGTCAGCAAGTATTGTTAGATGTCGATGAAATGGAGTCCGCCGTTACACATTTGCAAACTGAACCCCGAGGTTTATTAAAAATTAGTGCGCCGCCGGCGATAGGTGCAACACATATTGCGCGTGCAGTAGCTGAGTTTTTAAAAATATATAGTGACTTAACCATTGAAATGGTTGTGCAAGGTAGTCCCGGTGATTTAATTGATGAGGGGATTGATCTTGCTATTGTATTGGGTGATTTAGATGACACGAGTATGGTGGCGCGTAGATTGGCTAGTTCCTCATTAGTGATTTGTGCTTCTCCAGAATATTTGCAACGTGAGGGTGTGCCCCATACACCAGACGATTTATCAGATCACAGTTGTTTAATCAATTGGGCCGTATCGCCGCGCAATAAATGGCAATTTAAAAACGGCTCCGGCTTTAAAACAGTGGTGGTATCTGGAAGAATGCAGTCCAATGCTGCGCATCCGATTCGTATTGCTGCACTCAATGGCTTAGGCTTGGTGATGTTGCCGACTTATATCGTGGGTAAAGATATAGAAAATGGCACGCTGCAAGTCGTCTTAGAAGACTATCCACTGCCACCTTTAGATATTCATGCTGTTTATCCCCATAGAAAGTATTTGTCGGCAAAAGTAAAAAGTTTTATGGATTTCTTGCAAGTGTGGTTACAAGGTCGAGTGAGTATGCCAGGTTCAGAATAGTGAATACGTTAATAAATAAATGGAATTTGCTTTATAATCAGGCCGATGTTGCTGATTATTCCGCAGCAAAGGTGTTGACGGAAAATCATTATTTGTTGCCAAGCACCGGAGTCGCTTTGGATTTAGCATGTGGCTTGGGTGCTAATGCACTCTATTTAGCCCAGCAAGGTTTGGCGGTGACTGCCTGGGATATTTCAAATGTTGCTATTGAGAAATTAAAGGTCAGTGCAGCTACGCAAAGGCTAAATATCAATGCTTGCCAAGAAAATATACAGGTCGAAAGCTTCGCTAAATGTAGCTTTGATGTCGTTGTTGTCAGTCGATTTCTTGACCGTACTCTAAGTGATGCGATAATAGGCGCAATAAAACCCAATGGGTTACTTTTTTATCAAACTTTTAATCGAGAAAAAACTAATCGAGTTGGCCCTAATAATCTAGATTATTTGTTGGCCGAGCAT
>CAMDOP010000108.1 GCA_945903675.1 Crenothrix polyspora | reverse complement strand
AAAATAACGGCTGTGTATTCTTATTCCCTATTCAAGCAAATTTGACCATGTTAATTAATAAACATATTTTATTAGGCATTACAGGAGGCATCGCAGCCTATAAATCCGCCGAATTAATTAGGCTATTAATAAAAAGTGGCGCAGATGTCCGCGTTGTTATGACCCATAGTGCCACTCAATTTATTACACCACTAACCATTCAAGCTTTATCAGGTAATGCCACTCATATTGAATTAATGGATGCCACTGCTGATAATGGCATGGATCATATTAATTTAGCGCGCTGGGCTGATATTTTTATCATCGCCCCAGCCACTGCCAATATTATTGCTAAAATGAATCATGGCCTTGCTGATGATTTATTATCCACCCTTTATCTTGCAGCCACCTGCCCTGTCTTTATTGCCCCCGCTATGAATCAAGCCATGTGGAACAAAGCCATTACTCAAAGCAATATCGCTTCCTTACAACAGCAAGGTGTTTTGACTATCGGCCCAGAACAAGGCTCTCAAGCATGTGGTGAAACTGGCTATGGCCGCATGTCAGAACCCTTGGCTATCTGTCAGCGCATTATTGATTACTCTACGCCGCCCAAGCTTTTAGCGGCTATGCCTTTAGCTAATATTAAGATTTTAATTAGTGCCGGCCCGACCCGTGAAGCCATAGACCCAGTACGCTACATTTCTAATCGTAGCTCAGGAAAAATGGGTTACGCTATTGCCAAAGCTGCGATGATGGCTGGCGCTGAAGTCACCTTAGTCTCTGGCCCTGTTAATTTACCCGCTCCTGATAACTGCAAACTTGTCTCCGTTGAATCAGCCGCAGATATGCATGAAGCGGTTTTATCCAGAGCGTATGACCATCATATTTATATAGGTGCCGCTGCCGTTGCCGACTACAGTCCTACAGTCGTCAACCCTAATAAAATTAAAAAACAAGCTGAGAGTACAACTCTCCTCTTAAACAAAACCAAAGATATTTTATCTGACCTGACTCAACTCGATAAGCCCCCTTTTACAGTGGGCTTTGCTGCTGAAACCAACGATCTTTCAGCCTACGCTCTTGACAAATTGACTACTAAGAAGCTGAATATGATAGCGGCCAACTTGGTTGGAGGTGCTGTTGGTGGTTTTGATAGCGACGTTAATGCCCTGCATGTATTTTGGACAAACGGCGAACAATTATTACCGATGACAGATAAAGCACTATTAGCTGAACAACTTATTGATTTAATAGCCACTCGTTATATAGCATCACATTAGTACTTTTTTCAGATCACTCGCCCTTCATCATCAACAATGCCTGCATTCTGACACGCACTGGTGGCAAAGTTAGCTGGGCTTTTATCAAATGCGCCGGTAACGCTACCAACATTACCCGGGATTTTCTCAAATGCATCGGTAACGTTATCAACATTACCCGGGATTTTCTTAAATGCACCGGTAACGCTACCAACATTACCCCGGATTTTCTCAAATGCACCTGTAACACTACCAACATTACCCGGGATTTTCTCAAATGCGCAGGTAACGCTACCAACATTACCCGGGATTTTCTTAAATGCGCAGGTAATGCTACCAACATTACCCCCCTGATTCTCTCGCCAATAACTCCCCTCTTAAAAATAAACATTGCTTTTATTTATTGATGAATGCACTATAAAGCAACTCAACTTAAGCGCTTGTAGTCTTTGCCTTACATACATAGGAATTACACCATGACCAGTAACACTGCCATCCCACGTGATGACGCTAACAAACTTGCCTTGCTACAACATTTAGATCTTAACTTATCCAGCTATTCCACAGTCTTAGAGATTAGCGCAGCTGATTTAGCTCAGTTAAAAATTGGCTTAGAAGGCTTCGATTACAGCCTCAAGGCACAAGACGCTGCCAACAATTACAACAACGCACTCTTTGCCTTTAAACGCGCCTTACGTGATGGACCTAGTAACGCCAATGTTGTACCGCCATCTCCCCCCATATTCCCTACTGCGCCCGCCAGTATCCTTTACGCTGACATTTTTGGTTTTGTAGGCCCGCTCATTTCTCGCATTAAAAAACATAAAAACTACACCGAAGCCATAGGAAAAGCCTTAAACATCATTGCCACACCGAGCCCTAGCCCTGACCTCGCTACCTTACAACCCGTATTAAGCATCGATTTTCAAGGTGGTCACCCAATCATACATTGGAAAAGTAACGGCACGGATTCGCTTGAAATTGAAGCCGATCACGGCGATGGTACTTTTATCCTACTAACCATCCAACACACAACTAGTTTTCAAGACCTTACGTCACTTCCAGCTCCCAGCACTGCCGTCATCTGGAAATATCGAGCTATTTATCGTATACGTGATCAACAAGTAGGCCACTGGAGTCAGATTTTGGAAGTGGGTGTAAAGGGCTGACCTTTATACGACACTCATTGATAACTCATTAGGTGGATCAGCGGTAGGATTCTGCCTAATGAGCTTTATGCTTATTTAACTCAAAGCTCTCTGCATAACTATTTCCTTTCCAAAGCCACGCACCACTAATTCAGCCTGCATTTTGGCAATCCGCTGGACACCTGCACCCTTATCGCAAGACCTGTAACTGACGATAATCAATAGTTTTGTTGCAGAACACCGGAACATTAAAAAGTTCAATAAATCCAAGGTATCGCTATCGCTCCAATGCGCATTATCTAGAATCAAGATAAAGGTCATGTCTTTACTTAACCGTTCTATTAGCTCAGCGCCTTCACGCAACATACGTAGCGTAGCGATCTGAGAACCTTTCAATTGCAGCATAGCCAGCTCATCAGCACTTAATACATTCGACATTTGAGTTAGCCAACTTGGAGCTAACTCACCCAACTGCTCAATTAATAACTTTCCATGAACTTCACGACATTGACGCTCCAGCGCTTCCAGCAAGGGCATAAAAGGCTCAGGGTTGCCGTGCATCTGAACGCAACGCGCTCTTAACACAGAAAGTTCGGAATGATGGACGCTGGCAAGGAAACTATTGAGCAAAGACGTTTTGCCCACCTGTTGTTCGCCTTGTAAAAAAATTAACCTACGCTCTCCGTTCGAAGATTGCAGCAAGGCCTGAACTAATTCTGCTAGGTGTTGGCCATGCTCTGGGTGAACAGGTAGGCCCTGTGTTTGATCACGATAATGCAAGGGATTGCTTAGCTCTGCTTTTATAGTTGCAAGCGCCACATGAATACTCAGCTTTGCCGTAAAACGATAACCCTTTTTATGGACTGTTAAAATATATTCCGGCAATTTAGGATTATCTTGCAAAGCTTTACGCAAAGCATTAACCGCAAGCCGGATCGCTGAATCATCAACACACCGACCCTCCCAAACGGAACTAAATAATTCCTCATGAGAAATCAGACGCTCTGGGTTTTGTAAGAAATATAACAATAAACGATAAGTCTTGGGTGCTATGGTGATGGTTACATCTTTATTCCACAAAAGCTCAGTGGCAGTATCCAAGCTAAAGCCCCCGAATACATAGCTTATACTCTGCTCCATCGTTGAACTCTCTAGTTGTTATTGGCGTTTTTGACAATGCTAACAAACAAATAACAACTTGCTAACAACTTTTTGCGGCGTTGTCATTATACTAATAAGCACTCGGAAATAAACTTACTTTTAATCGGTGTATTGGTTTTTTGAGGGGATGAGGTAATCAGATGGGGAACTAAGACATTCTAAAGATTACCCTTTAGCAAGTTATTTAGCCCAGACAAAGGACGAAAGGCGATAGGTTAAGCCTAGTTTCTGTCCCGCTTTAAGTTGGTAACCGTCTTTTTGATTGTTATGATTTTGGCAGAAAACGAGGTTAACTTGTCATTGTCCAAAATCAGGTAATAAGAGAGCATATAACCGCACCCAAAAAAAGAATAGCATTCTACGATAATAATTTGAACGGTCTGTTACGTGGGCTAGCAACTTAAGGCGCAACAGTTTCAACGCAGACGAAAGGCTCAGGGTGAAAGATTAAGCCTAGAAGGCTAGTAACTTAAGTCGTAACAGATGGATTAACCCTTTGCCCTTAAACCTTTGCCCTTTGTCTGCGCTTAGGAGAACCCTGCCTAAAAGTGAACGATTAAACGAGTGTCCCGTTTTAAATTGGTAGCTGTTACGTGTAATCAAAAACTGCTATGCGAGGAATATAAATGAACATCCCTGTTTCGACCTTAGTCGATAATATCTCCCCACAGAAACCAGTAATGAAAATAAAGTCTATCGCCATAGTCGCCTTTACTGGCGTTGAGATACTCGACTTGACCGGCCCTATGGAAGTATTTGCTTTCGCTAACATTGTTGCAAAACTATCTGGCCTGTCTAGTGAACCGATCTATTCAATTGAAGTGTTAGCATTACAGTCTGGGCCAATTACCTCTTCATGCGGTTTACAAATTATCGCTGATAAAGCCTATAGCAATGTCCATGACGGTATCGATACTCTGCTGATTGCTGGCACGGTAGATGTGGAGTCTCTATTGTGCGATCCTGCGTTACAGGACTGGGTTCGCATCATGGCACCCAGAGTTAGACGATTAGCAGCGATCTGTACCGGTGCTTTTCTGCTGGCAAAAAGCGGTTTGCTGGATGGACTTAAGGCAACCAGCCATTGGTTTTTTTGCGAACAATTGGCGAGGGACTATCCCACTGTTACTGTTGAGTCGGACCGTATTTTTGTTCGTGACGGTTCTATTTCAACTTCGGGCGGTGTCACTTCGGGTATTGATCTTGCCTTGTCATTGATCGAGGAAGACTTAGGTGCCGATCTGGCTTTGCAGGTCGCTCGTTTTTTGGTGGTATTTCTGAAAAGGCCAGGCGGCCAGTCACAATTTAGCGCTTATTTGACCAGTGAAGCTCATCGTCCAGAGGTTAAAGATTTACAAGCTTGGATCATGCAGCATCTAACTGACGATTTGCGCGTAGAAACATTGGCTGCTCGGTTGTGTATGAGCTCTAGAAATTTTGCACGTTTTTTCCTAGCGGAAACAGGCATGACCCCCGCTAAATTTGTTGAAATGGCGCGTGTAGATGCGGCTCGCCATTATCTGGAAAGCACTAAACTATCGATTGAATTGGTGGCCGAAAAAGTCGGCTTTGTCGATCCAGAACGAATGCGCCGCGCTTTTATTCGTCAGATTAATGTCAACCCGCAAGGTTACCGTGACCGTTTCGGGCTCTCTGGCCATTATTCAATAAAAGCAGCCTAGTCTATGCTCGATCTATATCAAAATCGATATCCTAAAATATAGGAATTATTATGCGTATTTTACTCATTTCATCGGCATTTTCCGGATTAACACAACGGTTTTATACCGAACTTGACGATTCGGGCTATCAAGTCTCTGTTGAATTACATTCAGGTGACATGACGCGATTAGTCGAAGGCGTATCGTTATTCAAACCCGATTTAATACTGTGTCCATTTTTAACTAAATATCTTCCTAAAGAAATTTATCAAAACTATAAATGCCTGATCGTTCATCCCGGAATTAAAGGCGACAGAGGGCCGTCTTCTCTGGATTGGGCTATTCAAAATAATGAACCTGAATGGGGCGTTTCGTTGCTGGAGGCGGCCGAAGACATGGATGCCGGAGATATTTGGGCGCATAAAACATTTCCTATGCGGCAAGCGACAAAAAGTAGTCTGTTTTACCGGGAAGTGACGCAAGCAGCGGTTGATTGTTTGTGGGAGGCTTTAAGCTATTTTGATGCGCCGTCCTTTATGCCTGAAATACAAGATTACAGTAGACCCGATTACAAAGGCCAAACGCTATCTTCGATCAAACAACAAGATCGCATGATTGACTGGAAAACGTATAAAACCGATGAGATTTTAAGGCACATTAACGCCGCAGACGGCAGTCCTGGCGTACTAGATGAGATATATGGCAAACCCGTTTTTATGTTTAATGCCCATAAAGAAAACCATTTAACCGGTAAGGCCGGAGACATTATCGCCACCGCAAATCATGCTGTTTGCCGAGCAACAGTCGATGGAGCGATTTGGATTGGTCATTTACAGCCTAAATTGGAATCCGGGAAAGGCATAAAATTACCCGCTACTTTTGTGTTAAAAGACCTCTTACCCAAGAGGCCAACTTCAACTTTAAAAAGTTTGTTATCTAAATCTTTTAAAGTCATAGAAATTGACTATACCTTACCGGGACGACAGTTGCCCTGTCAGGAAGTCTGGTATGAACAAGAGGCTCATGTTGCCTATCTATATTTCTCTTTTCATAATGGCGGCATGAGTACGGAGCAATGCCGACTGCTGCTCACAGTCTATCAGCATATTGCCATGTTGCCGGTAAAGGCGATAGTACTAATGGGCGGTGAAGAGTCCTGGTCGAACGGCATACACCTTAATCACATCGAGAACGCAACAAGTCCTGCTGATGAATCTTGGTTAAACATCAATGCGATTGATGATCTTATCTATCAGATTATCATCACGCTTGATAAATTAACTATTTCTGCGGTTAGAGGTGGTGCCGGTGCGGGTGGCGCAATGATGGCATTGGCGGCTGATAAGGTCTTTGCTCGAGAAGGCGTTATTTTTAATCCTCATTATAAAAACATGGGCGAACTATACGGCTCTGAGTACTGGACTTATTTATTGCCTAGGCGCGTTGGTCAGGAAATGGCGACTACGTTGACGGAACAACGTTTGCCGATCAGCGCCAAAAAAGCATGGCGCATAGGTTTTATCGATAAAGTGCTGGATAAAAACCATGCTATTTTTAGCGCTCAGGTTAAACATCTGGTTACTACACTCATTGCTGATAGCGAGTTGTTGCAAAAACATTTATATGAAAAAGCTAAGGCCCGTTGTTATGATGAATACTTAAAAGCATTAGCGAGTTACCGAACATTTGAATTAACGCAAATGTATGCCAACTTCTATGGCAAAGACTATTACCATAGCGCAAGACAAGATTTTGTTTATAAAACAAGCAAAGACACAAGCACCCCTGACAACATCGCCATACATCGTCAAAAAGAAGGCTTAGCCAGAACATTATCGTTGGGAAGTATGTATCACTTTGTCTGGCAAGATTTTTATCAATTGAGCGATGCCTTAATCGACAAACAGCATCAAGAAGTCTTTATCTTAGCCAATCAATTGGTTTCTTCTGTTAATAGGGAGGGATTGTCCAAAAATATGCAGCTGCTCTATCAACATGTTAAAGAGCATTTTGATGAGGAAGAAGAACTGATGAAACAGTCAGGCTTTCAAAGTAATAAAGGCCATATGTCCGAACATCAGGCGATGTTGAGAAAATTAAATGAGATAGATCATAAAATAAGCCATGATGATTGGAAAAAGCATGATATCCAGGAGTTTATGGATAAATGGGGTAAGCATATAATTAATTCTGATATGACATTTAATACGTTCTTAAAAAAGCAAGATCTTGAATCAATATTATAGCTCATTAACTTAGCTTGAAAAGTAGAGAAATGGGAGGGAGGCATAGTTAGTTGTAGGTCGGGCACATGCTTTTCGTGCCCGACAATGACGACTATTGGATGCCATTGTCGGGCGACGATAAAGCCGTCACCCGACCTACGCGACCGATTTGTCCCGTGTTAATTGGGTAGCCAAATAACATGAATGACTTTCCAGTCGGTGACTACTTAAACACTATAAAGGTAGTCGGTTTATTTGCTCGTATGGGAGAAGAAAGATGAATAGATATACTGTAAATTTTATCTGTGAAGATAAAGAGGGGCATAAAGTTGTCAGAAGTGAAGAGATTATTTGGACAGGCGTAAAAGAAGCCATTGAGATAGTTAAGAAAGAATGGGCTAATTGTAAAGTTAAAATACTATGGGCCGGAATTAGGCGAACTGACGGTGGCTTATAGAGGCAACCCACTTAAGATGTAGCAAGTAGCGGTTTAGGGTGGGTTACATGCTTTTCGCAACCCACACTACTCGGCATCAATGTTGGGTTAACGATAGAACCGTTAGCCCAACCTGTCTAGAGGTGATAGCCGAAATCCCTCTTACGAGTTATTAGTTGATTGAGTATTCATTGATTCTATTCACGCCCCTTTATTCCAGGTATTGAAATGATTGCACAGGCACTGCCAGAAATTTTTGAACAACTTGAGGATGTTAAAAAAGACGCCTCAGAACTGCGTAATTTCACCATCACTTTTTTGACGCTGTTACTGTATATCAATCTCATCATCGCGAATACGGATGCAGAACAGATTCTGCGCGTCGCGCCTGTCAACCTACCGTTACTCAACGTGCCACTGCCCATTATCAACTTTTATGGTTTTGTGCCTTGGCTGTTGCTGCTGTTTCATTTGTATTTGCTGATACAGCATTATTTATTCTCCCAGCAATTGTTTCTATTTAAGAAAACCCTCTATGACGGAGAGATAACAGACTTAGCTCGTAGCCATGTGCTCAAAAATCTTGGCAATTTACCCTTTTTGCATTGGATGATCGGCGAACACCACGTCCTTATGCAGGCGGTACTCACCTTAATTACCTTGGTTTGTCTCATTATCTGGCCATTGGTGACTTTATTGTGGTTGCAAATGGCAATACTACCTTACCACAGCGAACTTTTGATTTGCTGGCAACGCGCAACCATCCTACTGGATGTGCTACTAATAGCTTGGTTATGGACTAAGACTTTGGCTAACAATGATTCCAGTACTACTTGGTGGAAACTGGGTGGACGGGGTTGCTATCATCTGATAGTTTTTGTGCCCTATCTGCTATGGTGGAGAATCGCGACAACTTTTCGAACTGGCGAAATCAATACACCTGCAACCCTGATGGCTAATGTTAAAACGAGCTGGCATGATGCCTTGAATGCCTTAGCATTGGCCTTGGGCTTGTTCCTCGCCTTGTTTTTAAGCTTAGCAGTGGCGACTTTGCCCGATTCTTGGCAAGAGCTCCAGCTGACTGCTAAGGCAAACAGCAAAGCCATCGACCCTAGTACGCTTCCATTTTGGTTGCAAATTGTTGATGGGGATTGGCATGAGTTTTATAGCGAGTTTAAACCTACCCGCGTCGCATTCTGGCCGACGGCTTGGTTACATGAACAACATGCTCATATTTATCCTATAGCTGATACAGCAGAACAAGAAAAATACGACACACTGCGTGCCAAAGGCGCGAAGCCTTGTGAAAGTTTAGACAACTCGCCTAAGGATAAAAAACCGACTACAAATGACATAAAAAAAAAGCCAGTACAAGATCCATGCTTGATGGTGCCACCAGGGTTGTTGCCACGTAATTTAATACTTCGCGAAAAAGTATTGACCGCGACCAGTGATCCTAATCTCAAGCCTGAACTGGAAGCAAAGTTACACTGGAAGGCACCGGATAACAGGTTCTGGTCATCATCATTATCCGATACCCCTTCAGTCTCCCTGAACAACCAAGCAACGCTAGCCGATGCACTGGCACAAGTGGTAGGGCTGAATTTACAAAACCGCAATTTTGATTATGCTGATTTTACTGAATTGTCATTACCCAAAGTCGATTTACGCTATGCTTCGCTAAAACACGCAAAGTTAACTTACACACAACTAGAGCAAGCGCATTTAGAATTGGCAAACTTGGCTGACGCGAATATGACCGGTGCCACCCTGACTGGCGCGGATATGACTCGTGCCACCCTGACTGGCGCGAATATGACTCGTGCCACCCTGACTGGCGCGGATATGCGGAATGCCACCCTGACTGGCGCGAATATGAGGTATGCCAACCTGACTGGCGCGTATATGAGGGAGGCCACACTGACTGGAGCGGATATGCGGAATGCCACCCTGACTGGCGCGAATATGTGGGCTGCCACACTGACTGGTGCGGATATGTGGGCTGCCACACTGACTGGTGCGGATATG
>CAMDOP010000107.1 GCA_945903675.1 Crenothrix polyspora | reverse complement strand
AACGCGTTCCAATTTGTGCCTCGCTTACCATTGGTTACGGTTCATCCCCACGTATGTGGGGAACGCTCTGAGCATAACACTTTGTTAGTAATACAAAATAATTACTTCCGCTTTTCTACCAAAAAATTCTCCGTTTTTTTATCATTTATATTGTTAAAGAGCGTGATCTTATTTTTAATCTTCAACAGGGCAAAAAGAAACTAATTTTAGTCCGTCAAATTCAACCGGTAAGCGCCGATTTTTACCCAAAGTCATAAAATCAAAACCGGATTCATTATTGGTACTCCACGTCATAATCGCATTACCTTCTTCAATACCTTGTTCTATTTGTGACCAGAGCATATCCCTCACTTTAGTTGATAAATCGCCAACATAAACGCCCGCCCGAATCTCGATCAACCATACGGCTAATCGACCTCTTAATCGAGGCGGGACATTTTCAACTACGATGACCAACATCGCCGATACTCTCAGTATTGGGAATGGCTGGCGCGATATTCTCTTCAGCCACTTTAGGCAACTCAAACTCACCTGCGGCCAGCACTTCTTCTATGGTGGGAATAATTTTTCTGAGAATTTTACTCTGCCGGAAAATATCACGGCACATTAACCGTACTTCACGTTCCGGCTCGTGATAATTTTTAGCGGCAATTTTGAAGGCATGGGGAATAATCGTGTCAAATTTAAACAAATCGGCGATGTCGTAAACAAAGGACAAGGGTTTACCAGTGTGGATAAAACCGATGGCGGGCGCATAACCCGCTGCCAACACAGCCGCTTCGGTAATGCCGTAAAGACAAGCAGTCGCCGCACTAATACAACGGTTGGCCGTATCGCCTGCTTCCCATTGGGTGTAATCATAATTGCGCCCTTTCCAATCGACGCCCACCTGCTTGGCCAGTAATTGATAAATTTTTTTAACGCGAGAGCCTTCTATACCTCGCAATTGCTCTACGCTGCGACGTTCGGGTGGTTTCTCGCCAAAACGAATTTCGTACATTTTACGGACTACTTTTAAACGTGCATCATCATCCAAGGCTAATTTGGCTTGATACAACAAACGGTCTGATCGTGCCCCACCAGGTTGTCCTGCGGCATATAACCGAACACCGGCCTCGCCGATCCACACTAACAACGTCCCTGCCCTTGCCGCTAAAGCTACAGCTTGATGTGAAACCCGCGTACCTGGTTCAAGCATAATACAAGCAATGCTGCCAACGGGTATATGAGTGCGAATGCCCGATTCATCGATAACGACAAAAGCACCGTCTTTAACATCAATTTGACCTTTTTCAACAAACACCATTGAAACGCGTTCTTTCATAGCTATGGGTTTTAAGGGAGGAAGCATTGTTTCTCCTTCAATAAGAGATTTTGAAAGGGTGGGGCTTTTTAAATGTGAATTGATCAGCTGAGCATATGTGATAACCAAGTGCCCGCCAGCAATTACTCGATGATAACAAGGTCTTGATAATAACTAATGAGTACTGCGCGGTCATTAACGCGCATACATGCTCCTGAGTACAGCACAAATTTAACCGTTCATAGCTTACCTTATCGAAGTATGAACGGCTTACGGTTTGTATTTATGCTTTACGATGGACTACCTATAAACTCAATTTATTTGTGAAGGATTATAAAGTCTATTCACATTTAAATCCTGGTCAAAGAAAACAAACTTCAGCCAAAAGCTTTGATACCTAGCTTTTAACCACATCGCCGTATCAGTAATAATCCACAACCAAATGCCTTTGACCTGCCGATACCGGTAAATAAAGCTTCATTAAATTTATCTATATCAGTTACTTGTAGCTCACCGGTAAAATCGACCGAGCTGAAACCTGATTTATCACCTTTGCACCCTTTTACAGACAAACCATGCCATTGGTAAGCACTATTTTGCAGTTTGCTTAAATCATTGTCGTCTGTAAGCAGCTTAAATCCCAGTCGTTCACCCTGATTTTTAAACCAGTTTTCAAGCGCCCTATCAATACAGGACTTTAGTGCCCATTCCATCAATTCAGAAAGTTGTTTGCACTGCTGTGATTGCTCAGCATAAAGTGGGTCAGTTTGTAGCATGTCAGTAAGTCGCTGACTAAATGCTTCTCCACCTTTATCCAAAAGAAGTTTTTTATAGGCACTTTTTTCCTGTTTATCAGGCAACTGAGTTTCAAGATTAAATTCTTTAACCAGTAATTTTAAAAACTGTTGCTGTGCATCCATGACTACATCATGTTTTTTACCGAGTCTTGTCACCACTGGATTAACACGACATTCAAATGTTAAATGCTGCCCGACTGCCAATTGTGGTTGATAATTTTTAAAATCAACACTGAATAACTCATTTTCGATTGGCTTGGTTTGCGATACCAGATAATAAACAGATTCGCCGCGCACAGTGGGCAATGCTCTCAATTGTTCACGGGCGATTTCTTCGCGGTATAAAAAAGTTCTTTGCTTTTCTTCCGGGAACAAATCCCATAACAGACGATGAATACCGTAAACATTGCCTTCCAAGACTTTACCTAATTGCGATGATTTAAAAATATTGGGACGGATGCGAACTCTGGAAAAATACATTACGCTCCTCCCGAACAAAATAAATAATGCTCTTGGCGCGGCATAAATTGCCAGCGCTTACGAGATAACGGCTGATCATGCCGGGTACGTGTTTGCCGTTTGGTTAAATCTAAAGTATCGGAAAAATCTTCCGATTGACCTTCCCAGTAATAATGGCGATCATCCGGCCGACCCAGCCAGTCATAATCACGTTGTGCCAACGTACCATTACTTGCGATTGATGTCGGCAACATGGGTTTATGTTGGTAGGCTTTAAATGCGGAAAAATAATTAGCTTGGTCAGTAATAAGCTGAGGCTGCAAGGGCGCTGCCAAAGGGCAGGATTTACGCCCCAGATACAAATGATATTTAGGCTGTAACAAAGCAGACTGAATTTCAGCCAGCGTAAACGGCGCATCAGACAAAGCACGAATAGCAACCAACGCCAACGCATCAGTGCGATATTCGCGGCTGGATAAAATAGTACCCAAGCGCTGTTTACCTAAAATCAATTCATCACGTCGAGTGCGATAAGTAAACTTACCTACCGAGTCGGGTACTTGCGTCGTGTGATAATCACGCAGCAAATTTCCGGCAGTCACAACTTCCACAGCCAACGCATAACCTTGTTGCAGGTGTTGCTGTTTTTCTTCATCGTCGCGAGCAATGCCCAACGCGGCTCCCAACAAGCCGATAATGGCCGATTTACCGGGGTAATTGGCGGTATGGCGATTTTCACCAACGGCAATTTCACCCCAGCTTGCCATCGGCCCATATAAACGAAATACCAGAACATCCATAGCGTGCCCCCTTTATTGACCGACAAAATCCAGCAGTTCAGCCAAAGTACCCTGCTCTTTTGAGACATTCAGCTCACAGCGAGTATCCGCACAAGCACCGTAGACTTTATCAAAACTATCTTTTTGTTTAATCATGGCGGTAATCGAATCGGCGATGAAATCTTCATTTTCACGATGATTAATGGGTTTAAGGTAGGCGATTGATAATGATCTTGGTTGTTGATTGCCCCTTTCAGCTAGCACATACGAGGCATAAGAGCGGGACGCAAAGCTGTTTTGTTTACCTTCGGGAGCGACTTTAACCGCCGCTTCGGTTAAGGCACGAATGGCTTTGTTTGCCAAGTCTTCATTACCGTCCAGATTTTTAACCAGCAATTCGCGGTTAATACAGATATAGGAATAGAATAAACCGGCAGCAAAACGTGTTTCGCCGATGTGGGCGGCACCCGCATCTTCCAGGCCATTATTAAGATCATCAACAGCCGTGAAGTAATCATCTTCGATCACCACTGGATGTACGCTGATAGCATGAGCGACTTGACAGGCAGCTTCAATATTGAAAGCGGGGCTGGAAGCTAACATACGACCAAACAGGGCAATATCTACCGCCTGTTCATTTAAGCGCAGCAACTTAATTTCATCAACGTCGGGTGCTCGCTGTTCAGCAATAAGCTTTTCAGTCAGGGCTTTAATCGTTTGTAATTCAGCAGGACTGACATGAACCAATTGTTCAATCTCAAGATCTGCCAACGGTTTGTCTTTTTCAGCCTTTTTTAACGCACCGAATACCCCTGCCATGGCTTTCGTCCAATCTTTAGCATCCTTTTCTTTTATTCCACCCGCCATTAACTGGTTATAAATATCAATCCCTAACAATTTGGTTCGAGTGCCCAAATGATCACTCATTGCAGTTTGAAATAAATCTGATGTACGCCATGTTCTTTTCAAACACTGCGAAGAAACCCGCAAGCGATCATAACCACCCATTTTTGCAGTTTTTGGACTGCCTTGGTCGTCACGATTCAAATTGGCAGGCGGATAAGCAGTTAGTAAATGTAATTGTATAAAACGACTCATGTGGTCTCTCCTTAGTCAGATTTTTTAGGTAAAGCAGTGAAGTAATCGGTGGCCCATCTAACCGCCAGCCGGTTAGATGGATGTCGATCAAGCTGATGTTCAAACTCTTTATGCCAATGAATAATATCGTTAGCTAATGAAAGGATATTCACATTACCACCCAGTAATTTAACGGCTCTGATAATCCGACGATAAAAATCATCGGTAGTTGGGCTTTTTTGTAATTGCTGAAAACGTAATTCGCTCATGGGAGCCTTGCTTTTGTCTTTCATTGGCGTTGCCAACTGCTTGGCAAAATTGAATGGAGCATCGCCCTTCTTAACCTGTGAAAGTAAACCTGCAATAGCCGCAGAAACATATAATTTCTGATCTTGAGGCAATTTTTGCGGAAACATTTCAGGCATTTTTGCTAAGAAATGAAAAAATGCATCTGTTAATAAAATATCCTCCGGGCTTTCTGCTCGACGTAACCGAGCGCGGTCACCGCGATTATCGTCCAACCCTACATGCCAACTTTGTAATGCGTGTTTTTCCGCTGCATTTAAAAAATAATAGTCTTCGCTCATCAGACTGCCTCCTCTGGTTTAGCTTTTGCTTTAAGTGCTTTAATAATTTTGTTGCCATAAAATTTAATACGTAAGGCTTTTTGCGCAGTCACAATTCGCTTTAAATTAAGATCTTCCGGTGTTGATGCCAAGGTTCCCGTTTCAAAAACATGAAACATCTGCTTGCGTAGTGTTTCGTGCCAGCTTGCGTAAATTTCACTCGGTGCCATTCGCGTATCCTCGGGTAGCATCGCCAGTTGCTCCAGTAATCGATAAAAATCCGTTTCTGTGGCTTGCCAAAATTGCGCGTCAATTTGGCTCATATCCCCCTTGGCATCTTTCGGACGACTAAACCAAGCTGATTTTACTTCTTCACGCAGCATTTTGACGGTTTCTTTGGCCGCATTAACAAACTCAGCCGCCCAATCAGTCAAATTATTGCGTTGCATTTCGCTAAGGTAATAGATAGGAAAACGTGACTCATACCAGCACCTTGCTTTCATATTGTCCATGTCATATCCAAAACACCAAAGTGAAGCTGCTCCACTGTCAGTTATACTTCTGCCACGTTCTTGGTTATAGAACTGTACGGTTTTTGACGCTTTATCGCCGTTATCATTATCTTGCAAGGTAAGACCTAGCCAATGCCGATAACCTAAGCCACCTTGTTGTCCTTTCAAAGATAACGGTGGATTAACCTTTTTCGAATCGAAGCGATAAGGCGTTAAAGGATGTATCCAAGCACCATCATAGTTAGTACCATAATTTTTGGTTCGATAGGCCTGATATAAAAGCTCAGCATGATTTCCACAAAGATCACAGTCGGCATCCACTATTTTTGTCGTTAAACGGACGCGACGCGGCATTCCCCAATAAGCATGCAATGGATGAACTTCGCCAGGTGAGGTGATTTGTCCCTTGTTGGAAATACGGGTTTTACCCAACCAAGGCAAGATGCTTGAATCCATTTTTTCAGCAGATTCAAGTTCCTCTTGGTTCAACACATTCAGCCAAAGTTTTTGCCATAAAGTGGCCGATGGTTCTTTTGGAAAAATTAAGCTTGTTAGCGGCCCACCGCCGCGAAGTCCTACACGATGCCCAACACCGCCCGATGGCGCGTTGGTTTGTAGCGTAAATAAAGCTGTTGCAGTACAACTTGGACAAAACTGATTCGCTCGATCACGCTTGACGAAGTGATCCAGATTATCTTTAAGTGTTTTCCCACCCGGTGATTCAATCAATAATGCCGAAATGACTTTGGTTTCTCCATCAGGCAAATCATAATCCTGCAAAAATGCGGGGCTATCAGCAGCATCCAACTCAAACGCAAACGCGACCTTTGCAAAACAGGCCTGCAATGCTTCCGGTTCCGGCATTTCCCGCCAATAATTCTGCCATTGATCTTCATCTTCCGGCGCAAAATTGGTTTGCAGCAAACCGATTAACAACTGGTACAAAGCGCCCTGAAAATCTGGTCTTGGTGCAGTAATTTCAACAACCGGATTATCTGCTTCAGCAATTTGCCACGGGGCGATAGTGTCTGGCTGTCCATTTTGACGGATAACGGGTATCCAGCGGTTGGTTATCAAATTCATGCATTCTCCTTGGCTTTCAAAAGCCGCGTATACAGTGTTAATAATTGCAAAAAAGCACTGGCTATCCTATAAATCCATGCCGCGAGGAATAAATAACTTGCCCTTCCTCCAATGGCAATATCTCAACCCAGCGCAACGCTTTTTGCTCAGCTTTCAAGGTTTCGATCATGGCTTTTAGATTATCCGGTATCTGTTGCTGTGCTTTTTTCCATTCATGGCTGGGTAATTTAACGGTACTCAATGCCCAGGCATAAGTTTCTGCTTGGGCGTAGGGTTTTAGTTGACCATTTTCAACAATGGCCAACGCTACCGAGATGGTTTCTTCTTCTGTTAAACGCGTCGGGATTCTGGTTTCTTCATCCCAATCGCCACTGGAGCGGGTATAGCCCTTATTGAGTTTGAGCACGTTCAGATCGGCCATGCTTTTTTGTACCATGGCTTTACTTGTCGCCTGTATAGAACCGTCTAACAGTACATCCGGTATTTCCTCTTCGGCATCAAATGAATACACGCCTTCAATTAAATCCCTCGCATCATCGGGCATAGTAAATTGGCCTTGCCCAACCAAAAGTTTCGCCGTCAACCAAAGCTGACCGATATGCTGATAAACGGCATGTGTTCCTGCGTGATCCGGTTTTAGCCAATTTATATCGGCGTCTTCTATCGGGTCTGGTGAAAACAGGTAAAGTATCGGCAAACCTCGTAAGTTTTTTGCGCCTTCCCGCCTAATCCGGTTGCCTTGCATATCGCGGATATGACGCATTAATCTTCCTGCCCGCTGTATGATCAAGTCAATAGGTGCCAAATCAGTAATCATCACATCAAAATCCAAATCCAGCGATTGCTCAACGACTTGCGTGGCGATTAATATCTGCCCTTTTCTATGTTCAGGGGTCGAGTTATCACCAAAGTATTCCAGCGTCCTGTTTTCAATTACTTGACGATCTATCATCGCAAAGCGGCTGTGAAAAAGGCTTAATTGATCCGAAGCAATACCGACATCCAATAAATCTTGATATGACTGTCTGGCAGATTTTACCGTATTGCGTATCCAGCACACGCAGCGACCAGCGGCAACAGTTAACTTAATTTGTGCAATAACTTCTTCTTCGTTATTCAGGCGTTGAATATTGACAGTACGTTTAACTGCTTCGCGGGTATCTATCGACTGTTCAATGGTTGTAGCCGGTGTATGTGTTGCTAAAGGATAAGGAGCAGGATAACTCAACGCTGGAGCATTTTGCCCCAGACCTTTATAAAAAGCGTTAACAAGCCCTTCACGCATGGTTTGCGGCAAGGTTGCCGATAATAAAATCACACTACCACCTTGCCTGGCGTGTGCTTCAAGTAACGCATTCAGCAATTTTTGCATGTAACTGTCATAAGCATGGACTTCGTCGACCAGTAACACTTTACGACCCAGACCCAGCAAGCGTAGAGATTGATGGCGTGCGGGTAAAACGGCTAACAACGCCTGATCCAATGTACCAACACCGACATCGGCTAATAATGCTTTTTTTCGGCTGTCAGCCAGCCAAGCGTTGCAATAGCTGGTCGCGCTTAATTCCTGATCCTCCTCGTTTTTTCCATTCAGATAATCACCATCTGTTATCGATTGCTTGGCTAAACCAACAGAGTCCTGAAAAGCTTGAGACAACTCACGCGCACCATGCGCCAAAATTAAGGACGGTTTACTGCCTGATTGATAAAACTGATGATAAACATTGCTCAATCTTTTATACATGGCATTGGCAGTCGCCATGGTTGGTAAGGCAATATATAAACCATCCGCCAAGCCTTGTGCCATCAAACGCTGAGTTAAAATCAAGGCAGCTTCGGTTTTTCCGGCTCCAGTGACATCCTCCAAAATAAACAATTGCGGTTGCTCGGTGAGCGGTTCAGTAATGGCATAATGCTGCAACGGGGTAGGCTGCTGGATAAAAGGGAACAGCTTTTCGATAGTTTGAAATGCATTAACATCTGGGATGTTCGGTAATGCACCGATAGCCTCTTTTGCTTTTTCTAAAGCAATCTCATGCCAATACGCCTTTAATTCTTTAGGCTTGTCGTAATAAGTGAAATATTCCTGATTAGATCCCAACCAATCGGCGAGCACCGCAACACCTGCCAATTGCCAGGATACCGGTTTTAGCCGTTTTTTAAGCGCCTTGTCCAATAGCGGCTGGAAGTCGAAATCTGCAAGAAACAGTTCAATTGAATCCTGAACAAATGCCATTGCTGCTTGCTCATCTTCAACTTCAAAAAAATTCCGCGTTCGTAAATTCGTTTTGGGCGGCATACCGTGATGACCTGTTACTATTTCCATCCAAGATTTGAGCTGGATCGGCCAGGCGTTACCAGCAGAATCAGTCAAATCACTGGCTAATAATTGCTCATCAAGCTTGGTTTGCAGTATTTCTTGCCATAGACAAAAACCCAAACTATCGTGTCGTTCAGAATAAGACATTCTTGGATTGGCTTTTACTAAATCAACTGACAAATCCTGCCGTAGGCTTTGAAAAGCTTGAGAAAATTTACCCAAATCATGCAACGCCAAACAAAAAACAAAAAATTGTCTTAACCATTCTGACTCTACTTCTAATTGATTTGCCAATTGTTTGCAAAGTGGTTTGTCAGGGGCTAATAACTGCCACCCAACCGCAGCTACATCCAAAGAATGGTAAGCTAATAAATGATAATTTGCGCCGTTTTCTTTATCTGACCTAGCCTTACCCCAATATTTTCTATATAGATTTCCCGTCATGTTTCCGTCCTAACGTTTGATTTGATACCAATTATCCCTTACAAACAAATTCCGTGATGTTGAAATATATTTGTTATAAATTTTTGTATTTCCTCAATTTGAGACACTGACACTATCCAAAAAAATTTGGTTATTTAACTTCCACTCCGGCACTTAAATTGAGTATATCCATAATCATTTAGTGGCTGCCGTTAAAAGGGAAATTTCGTCAGCGATCCATTTGGATTTGGATCTTGAGAGCTCTACTATAACAATGGATTGAGCTACTCTACTAAATATGCCATAAGACGAGGCAAATAATTGCTCCTAATATATTTGCAATGCCTAAGTAGATCATTAAAACTTACAAAGCTACAATATTATTTTTTAATTTTAAGTTTTAATACCAGAGTCCCTGAATAATCAGGTACTGGGCTTCCTGTATAGCAGTTCTGCAAAACTATCCGAAATTGTGAAAAATATTTTAGATTTACATTTATTTACATGGCGGGTGCTGTGAAGATGCTCACCATGAGTCTGAAATAGTTAGCGTAAAAAGCCCAGCAATAACCAAATTCGGGGG
>CAMDOP010000106.1 GCA_945903675.1 Crenothrix polyspora | reverse complement strand
AGCATTTAGTAATGAAGTAAAAAAATCTAAATTTGCAAAAGAAGTCTACTATCCAGCTAGACCCGATGATAAAGCTGAGATTGTATTAGAGTCTCAATTTAATGTTGCGGCTGATCTTCATAGCGGCTCTCAATCCGCAAAAGCATTTTTTACTGGATTCACTTTCTTTATTCTTGAGCCGCTATTTTGGTACGATTATGATTATAAGTTGTCTGGTGCCGTTGATGTTGTCAAGAATGGTAAGGTCATTAAGCAGTTAAGTGCAGTTACTGATGCAACATTGAGCTTCAAGTTTTTCTCAATTGGGAACGTTCCAAGCCTGGAACTCGAGACATTAGCTCAAGCTAAAAAATCATTATTCCAGCAATTAATTAACGATGTAGGTAAGTAAAACTAGTTTAAACCACAAAAATCCTCCACCCTATTCAGGGTGGAGCCATGAAAATATTAATATCTTCAATAGCTCTATGGAGTTTACCCATTCTGCGAATGAGGAATTCCAATACATATGTAAAAAATAGCGCAATAATATAAAAAGAAACTAGGGAAATCTCTGTTTGCTTAAATAAATTAACAGTAAACCTGTAGGGGATTGATGCTAGAATTCAAGAAAATGGAAGTGTAATTTTACTTTTCATATTAAATAATGCAGTTAATTTGATGTCAGAAAGTAAGTAAGGGTATGGCTACAGCTTTAGGTGTTGAATGCTTCTCTGTTTTAAGTGTTATTGTTGTTCTATTCCATCCTTTAAGTTTTTAATAAAAATGATAGGTATAAAATGTCATATATTCCCAAAGCAGTAATTCTATTAAGCGGTGGACTTGACTCTACTACAACCCTTGGGATAGCTAAGGCAGATGGGTTTGAGGTTTATGCACTTTCATTTCGCTATGGGCAGAGACATCAAGTTGAACTTGATAATGCTACTAATGTTGCGAAACTTATGGGGGTTGCCAAACATATTGTTTTAGATATAGATCTTCGGCTTTTTGGTGGGTCAGCACTAACTAGTGACATTGAAGTACCTAAAAATCGTTCTATATCTGATATGGATATAGGGATTCCAGTAACTTATGTTCCTGCAAGAAATACAATTTTTTTGTCTTTTGCATTAGCTTGGGCTGAAGTGCTTCAGGCTTACAATATCTATATAGGAGTCAATGCATTAGATTATTCTGGTTATCCAGATTGTAGACCGGAGTTTATAAATGCCTATGAAAATATGGCCAACCTCGCTACTAAATCTGCTGTTGAAGGGTTAAAGAGAATAAAAATTCATACGCCTCTTATTGAACTAACTAAATCCCAAATAATCAAGAAAGGGCTAGCATTGGACATTGATTACTCAATAACAAGTTCTTGCTATGATCCAAAAGCGAATGGCGCCCCTTGCAGGGCCTGTGATTCCTGCCAACTGCGTGAAAAAGGATTTGCCGAGGCAGGTCTTGTTGATCCACTTAATATCAAATTCAATAATGTCTGAACAACTACTCTATACAGCTTCAGTAAACTTTGAAGCAGCTCGTCTTGTAACTTGTCTTCCCAGTGGGCATAGGTCTAGAAAACTTCACGGACATAGTTTTTTGACAGAAGTCCGTTGTTCGCTGCCTGAAAAATGGGCTAGTTTCCCTGGAAATGAAATTGAACAACTTCAAGAACAACTTGCTTCTGCAGTTTCTCTCCTTGATTACAATGATCTTAATCTTGTAATAGAACAACCCACTGATGAAAACATCGCTCGTTGGATTCGCTCTCAACTTGACCTTTCACATATAGACGCCATCAGTGTTCAAAGTACTGTTAATGAAGGGGTCGACATTGATAGTCATGAACAAGCTCATATTTGGCGGCGTTATACCTTTGAGTCAGCGCATCAGTTACCTAACGTACCATTAGGGCATAAGTGTGGGCGTATGCACGGACATGGTTTTGAAGTCATACTTCATGCGAATCAAGATATTGGTGGGCGAGAAATTGGTGTTGATTATGATTATTTAGATTCTC
Source organism: Crenothrix polyspora (assembly GCA_945903675.1). Taxonomy (GTDB): domain Bacteria; phylum Pseudomonadota; class Gammaproteobacteria; order Methylococcales; family Methylomonadaceae; genus Methylobacter_C. The sequence goes on along the minus strand of CAMDOP010000106.1, from coordinate 7,901 downwards.
TATGGGCGCCTATTTACGCAGAATTAGATCATGCGTGTCTGAATGATATACCAGGGCTATCAAATCCAACAAGTGAGGTTATTTCATGTTGGATTTGGCAGCGCATCAAACCTCATTTGTCAGAATTATCATGGGTCACGGTATATGAAACGGCAAGTTGTGGCGCACATTTTGATGGTAAAAATTACCGTATTTGGAAAGAAATGACTTTTGATAGTGCCATGCAACTTCAACACGCACCCGAAGGTGATAGCCGCAGACGAATTCATGGGCATACTTATACTTTGCGTTTGCACTTACATGCTGAACTGGATGAGGTTAAAGGGTGGACAGTTGACTTCGGTGATGTGAAGCAATTATTTGACCCAATTTTCAAAAGATTAGATCATCATCCTCTCTATGAAATAGATGGGCTTGAAGACACGAATATAGAAAGCCTTATTCGGTGGATTAAAGGACAGGCATCTCCACTTTTACCCCATTTAGATCGCATCGATTTATATGAAACTCGTGGGTGTGGTGCGATATTGAGTTGGGGTAATATTGGACCTGCGTTGCCTATATAGATGACTTATACAGTAAAAGAAATTTTTTATACCCTTCAAGGTGAAGGTGCAAATACAGGGCGCCCCGCAGTTTTTTGTCGATTTGCTGGTTGTAATCTCTGGTCAGGCAAAGAGAGTGATCGTGATAAGGCGATTTGCAAATTTTGCGATACTGATTTTATTTGGGATAGCGCAGTTGATATAGGGAAATTTAGCTCTTCAGAGTACCTATCGCAAGTAGTTGCTGATTTATGGCCACAGAATGGGTTGGGAGTACCTTTAGTAGTCTGTACTGGGGGAGAACCATTGTTGCAGCTAGATGCCGAATTAATAAATGCATTTCATTTAAAAGGTTTTGAAGTGGCTGTTGAAACAAACGGAACCTTGAAGGCGCCAAAGGGAATAGATTGGGTATGTGTTAGTCCGAAAGCAAATACAACTTTAGTAATTACTGAGGGAGAGGAGTTAAAGTTAGTTTATCCTCAAGAGGGTGGGCACCCTGATTCATATAAAAACTATGGTTTTGATAATTTTTATTTGCAGCCAATGGATGGTATTGATCGCAAAAAGAATACTCAGATGGCAATTGAATATTGTAAAGCTAACCCAAATTGGCGATTGAGTGTACAGGTTCACAAAATTATCGGTATTAGGTAGTTAACGTTAAAGGTCGATTTGATATTTTAATAATTAATGTATTAGATTTCTTACTTGTAACCGAGAAGTATAAATAAGCCTAAAAATTAATAAATATATGAGTAACTTGCAAAATTTCTGTTCGGGAAACCCGACAAATTACACATGACTTAAGATTAAGCCGTTGACGTTTTTTTTGTGGAAATAACTCCTAATAGGTCGCAGTCCCTGTTATTTTGCGATGGTATAAAAATCTGGGCATAGTTATCACTGTAAGTGATAAGTTGTCTCGCAACTTCCTCATATTATTGGAGTTTTTATTGTGTTTAATATAGGTGATTTGGTTATGTCAAGCGAGTTTGATGGGATAGGTAAGATCCAATCATTGAACACAATTTTGAATGAAGTAGGAATATGTTTTTTTGAGTCGCCGTTAAATCATGAAGCAAGACATCTAATGATGTCATTAGATACAATTAAATTAGTTCCGCTTTATGAAGAAGCAATTATTTATTATAAAGTTCCAATTATTAATCGCTGGCAAAGAACAAGATACGGCGGACCAAGACCTAAAAAGAGACACCTATTGATTATAAGAGTGGACGAGTTTGTTGAAGTCGAACTTGCCGATATGTACGTTTTAAATTTAGGTGGGCAAGATTTAAGGCCTGCTGATTTTTTAGCCGCACAATCGAATGACGCTCCTTTTTTTGTTCCACACCGCTACAAATTTGTTAAAGCTTATATAGAGCAACGCGCATCATGTAAAGCTATTTCTGCTATATCAAGTAGCAGCATTGAATTAGAAGCACATCAATTAGCTGTCGTGTCAAGAGTCTTGCAAGACGAAACACCAAAATATCTTCTTGCAGATGAGGTGGGACTGGGTAAAACAATTGAAGCGGGTATTGTTATTAAACAACATGTTTTAGAGGCAAAAAACGCATCTAAAGTAATTTTAGCTGTACCTGAAGCGTTAATTACTCAATGGACAAATGAATTAACAATGAGATTCCATTTGGGTGAGGTAATAGATATTGGTGGCGAGAACCCAGAGGCATTAATACATATTTGTGCTCATCATGAAATTGTAAATTTAATAGAACTTATTAATAAGCCAACAATGTTGGTTGTAGATGAAATGCATTTAATCGCTCCTTACGCATGGTCTACTGATAGTAATTTAAAAGATGTCTATACCGCGTATTTTAATGTAGCCAATGATTCTGAAGTCGTGCTGCTATTATCTGGTACGCCTCTAAACGGCAATGAGAAGAATTTTTTGGCTATGTTATGTTGTTTAAGTCCAAATGATTATTCATTAACAGAGCAAGGTGTTATAGATTTTGAAGAAAGAGTTCGGCAGCGTGAGTTATTAGGAGGTTTATATAGTTCAATCGATCCTAATTCACATAATATTGTAGTTAGAACTAATGTTAATCAGATTAGAGGAATGTTCCCAGATGACATTGAACTTCAAAATAAAGTTGATCAACTATTACCTTATCTACAAGGTTTACAGTTAGATGAAAATAATTCAGATAACCGATTAAATTACATTAGACAGTTTAAAAAATATTTAGGAGATCATTACAAAATACATCGAAGAATGTTGAGGAATAGGCATGATGACCCACAACTTAGAAATTTATTTCCCGGATTAAATGGTGTCCAGATACAACAAATAGATTTGCCGCAAAATCACATAACATTAGATGAGTTGATTGATGACTATCGTTCTGAAGCGATTAATGATCCCAAACATTATCAGTTTATGGGACAGGATACCTATCTAGAGTGGTTAGATTCATTATTAATTGCTCCAGTTTTAATAGGTGGGAAAGCACAAGATTTGTTAAACAAGAACAAAAATATTGATGATCAAGAAAATCAATATTTACAGCAAATAAGAGATGTCGCCAAGATAGAGCAAGAATGTAAAGATGAATATTTAAAAAAATCTTTGATTCAGTGGTTATCGCATAATGAAAATGGCAAAGTTGTTGTTTTTTGCACTGAGAAATCTATAGCTGATCATGTATATCAGTTATTGCTTGTTGATTATCATGATGGTGTTGAACAACATATTAAGCAGGTGAATCCAGAGTTTTGTAAAGCAGCAAGTCGCATAAAAATTTTGGTGTGTGATGAGAATGGGGAGGATGGTTTAAATTTACATGGTGGATCAAAATTGGCTGTTCATTACAGCATACCAAGATCAATAAGCCGTATTGAGCAACGATTAGGTCGACTTAATCGTTATAGTGCTAATTTAAGGGGAGTTAGACCTGTAGACAGCATTGTTTTAATCCCTAATAGTGATCGAGTAGTTACCCAATGGGTAACGTTGTTAATTGAAACTTTAAATATATTTGAAAAATCGGTTGCCAGTTTACAGTATGTATTAGAAGAACATTTAGAGTCGATGTGGCAAGAAATTATCGTTGATGGTTTAATCGTTTTTGATAAAAGTAAGTTGATTCTAGAGGGTAACGAGGGTCTAATTAAAAGAGAGTCAAAAAGAGTAGAAGTTCAGCATGCACTAATGTCATTGGATGAAGATGTGCAGTTAGCACAACAATTTTCAGATGAAATGATTGATGCAGATGAAGTTGCTGAAGATCAATTTACAGAGATGAAAGGATGGATTACTAGAGGGTTAAAATTTGTATTAAAGGCATATGGAGCAGGGACATTTAGATTCGAATTTATAGATAGTACACACGATGGAGCAAAAACTCTGGTTGATGTTCGAACATTTCTTGATAATTGTTTTATCGGTATAGATTTTGGTAATGGTTATCCTCCATCTACTCATTTAATGAGTCCATCAAGATCTTTAACAGTTGGTAATGGTTATATATATCCCTTTAGATACGGGCAACCTTTTGTAGATTCAATATGGAATTTATTGATTTCGGATTCACGTGGTTCTTGTTCCGCAATTCTGCGAACCATCAATACAAATACTAATTTACCTGAACCTCGTAAATTTTTTAAATTTGATTGGTTATTACTAGCATATCAAAATAATGCCTCATTTGTTAGACAACGAAAAGGTGATGAATTAATGCCACCAAAATTGGTTAGTTTTTGGTTGAATGAACAAGGAACAATTGTTTCAGATGAAAAGGCCATTGATTTTTTAAATCGGTCCTACGATGAAAATGTTGATAAAAATATACGAGTAAGTGATTGGCCACAATTGGTTTCTACATTCCCAGAAGATCAATGGAAAAGTAGCGTTTTGAATGCAGAAAAAATAGCTAGGAAAGAAATCGATAATTTGTCAAGTGGGTCTACTATAAAAGCGCATCATAAACAATTGATCTCAATGCATGCTGTTGTGCTGGTGTAATAGGAGGGAGGGTGCAAAGTCAATGGAATAAACTTGTTGATCTATTAAAGGGTGCAGAAGAACAAATAACTGAAATAACTGAGGATTTTTTTATCCGGTTATACAAAGTGTTAATTCATAGTTCTTCGAATGATGCTGATAAATTAAAGGCTTGTCAAGATGCTTTAAGATGTGCAAAATCACACGGCATTATAGAGCCAATGTTAATAATTTCACAGAATAATTACTCTCAAGAAATTTTAGGAAGATTTGGTTTAATGCAGAGTGGATTAACTAAATACATTAAATTAGAAAATTGGCAACCGAGCACACAAGAAATTGATGTTTATAAGCGTGTTAAACGCAGGTTTATTAAACAAGAAAAAATAGATCATTTTTTATTTAAACTTTTAAAAGATCCAAATTATTCGTATTACAACGGTCAAGGGCAAAAGGATGCGGTACGTTTATGCCTAACAGCGCCTGACGATAGTACTCTGATTATTAATCTTCCAACTGGTTGTGGTAAAACATTAGTTATTCATGCCTTGGCGTTGGCATCACCTCCCAATAAGTTACACCTGGTTATTGTACCAACTGTTGGATTGGCAATTGAACAAAGTAATCGAGTAAAAACCCTTTTTACTAACTCGAAAACTGGACATAACGGCAGTTATGCTTGGTATGGAAATCAGGATGAAGGTGAGCGTTCCTCTATAAAGGAACGATTAAGACAAGGTTCACAACGTATTTTATTTTGCTCCCCCGAATCTGCTGTTCAATATAACCTTTTGCCCATTTTATTTGATCTGGCGAGTACAGGTGGAATAGGTTCTCTAATCATTGATGAAGCTCATTTAGTTGATCAATGGGGCAGCGAGTTCCGACCAGAGTTTCAATTATTAGCTCCATTGTTTAATTCATTACAAGAAGTTTCCCATCAAGCGAAAATACCTAAAGGTATAAAAAAAATATTAATGTCTGCCACACTAAATGAGTTGAGTTGGGAGATCCTTGAAAGTTTATTTGTTCCATTTGGTCAAATAGCAATCAAAATAAATGGTAACTATTTACGTCCAGAACCTTGTTACTCGGTTACCAAATCGGAAGATATTGACGCGCATGTGAAAGAGGTAACAAGGCAAATTTTGAATATGCCCAGACCGATGATTCTTTATGGAACAACTAAGCCAGAAGTAATGGCTTTTGAAAAAATAATACGCGAGATAGGTTTTAATCGATATGCCGTTTTTACAAGTAAGACATCGACCAGGGCTCGAGAAACATTAATCCAAAAGTGGCATAATGAGGAAATAGATATCATGATAGCCACATCAGCATTCGGTGTAGGCATGGACAAAGGCAATGTAAGGTCGGTGTTGCATGCATCTGTACCTGAGAATTTAGATCGTTTTTATCAAGAATCTGGACGGGGTGGACGTGATGGTTGTGCATGCTTATCACATTTAATTTTTCATGATCAACAAGTAAATCAGGCTAGTAGATTAGCAAGGTTAAGAGTTATTACTCCAAAATTAGGGTTGATACGTTGGAAAGCGATGCATGCTAACAGCGATCAAGGAACACATCACAGAATAAAGATCGATTTAAATATAAAACCTCCGCATATCTGGCGAGGTAACGACGAAAATAGGGCTTGGAATATTCGTACATTATTATTAATGCAACGAACAGGGCTTATTAAATTGTATTATCCAGTGCCAAATCCAGAGGGAGATATTCAACAGCAACATAACTATTTCAAAAAATACTTTGATCATATAGAAGTTGATATTACGCCGGAAGGTTATGGTCACTTAAGTTCTGTCGTTTGGGAAGAAAGAGTTACACCGTTACGGAAGAATGAGAATAAAAAGAGGTCTCTTGGCCATAGTGTATTAGTAAAGTGGTTAAATAATACTCAAATCTCTCTATGTGATCTTCTATTTAATTATTACACAACTAATTTTAATGCACCTGAATACATTTGTGGGGGTTGTCCACATTGTATTAGTTTAGGTAGGGTTGTTTCTACAATTCAAGTTGGTGGTTTATCTAAAATAGATGGTTGGGTTTTACATAAATGTAATGACATACCTATTAATAGACCTCTAGCTGTTTACTTTGAGGAAAATAATTTAGAAAACTTACAGATATTGCATAGTTGGAGACCTTTGATATCTGCATTATTAAGCAGCAATAAAGTGAAAGTAATTAGAGCAAATGAAGAGGTATTAAATTTGTTATCAGATAAAATTTTACCTGTAGGTACAGTATTTTTCAGCGAGATACAGTCTAATAAAAGTAGTAAGTTTTGGTCAGAACTAAGAATATACATGAAGGACGATCAACTAGAAAAATTTAGTCCCACTGTGCCCACGATAATTATCGGTCATATTGACATCGTTGATCCTAACAATCCCAATAGAAAATGGTGGTTAATACATAACTACACATCAATTAGTCAATTTGGAATAAATTATGTCAATAATTAATAACGCACATGCGGGAAGCAGTCTTTCCTTACTTTGTCTTATAGATAATCTTTTAATCAGATTAAAAAAAACCTTATCATTTGAAGAGTTGTTAACCATTTGTCGACCAATTGGGTTGCCAAAAAACGAAAATCAAGAGGGGAAATTTAATGAGACACTTAATTTCTGGATAGAAGAAGGCCTCTATATTAAAGAGGATGGGGGTATAAAACTCAGTCAGTTATATAAAAAAGAAGATTCTCTTTCGTATAGGGTATTGAACTGCTTATTATCTAACTTATCCCCTGAGTCTGATCTAAATGGTAACAGGGCGGAGCGATTATTTACCTCTTTAGCTTGCTTATTATCAATAGATCAATATACCTTTTATGGGGAACTTTATATTGAAAGTAATATGTTAGCGGAGAAGTTAAGCAATGAAACTGTGGTAAAAATTAATAGTAATTCCCCCCCAACCTTAATTGCTTACGCTGTGTTTCTTGGTTTTTTTGAATATATCGACAAAGTAGGAATTTCTACTAGATATATTTGCGACCCAACTCGAGCGATTGAAAATATACTAGATAATGTTTTTGCTGGTGAGAAAGAGTTACAGGGCAAAGTTTTTATTAATAGATTATCTGAAATACTCCCAATATTGGATGGTGGGTACTATAGAAGAAAAGTTGAAGCACAAATGCAAACTAAACATGACAGAATTAATAATGAGATAAGTGCTAGTCTAAGCCATGCATTATTTAGACTTAATGTTGCGAATAAAATAGGTTTTGTCGACAGAGCCGATAATCGAGAAAGTCTTACAATCCGTTTGCCTGATGGTGAACGGTCAAGGATTAGTTGGATTGCTGATAGGAGAGAGTCATGAGTTTATTAGATTATTGGCCCGAT
>CAMDOP010000105.1 GCA_945903675.1 Crenothrix polyspora | reverse complement strand
TCTGTTACCGAGCAAATTAAGTCCTTTTAATCGCTTACGCTTAATACGGTTTATACTTACATTTTCTTTCCTATCTATCTTGACGGGCATATTTACCGGCATTATTTATTATCAAGACTTATTAAGTGTTCAGAACAACGCTAGCACCTTGCAACTACTATTTAATAACTTTCTTAAAATTTATATCTCATTGCTGGTATTTATTGGCCTTTGCAGTTGGTGGCTTATTTTAAAAGATGAAAGTCGACGAGTAGCCCAAGCAGAAACCTCCAAACAAACTCAATTATTATTCAATGAAATAGAAGAACATAAAAAAACGGATCGAAAATTACAAGAAACCATGAATTTGGCTAATTCTGCTAATGAAGCAAAAAGCCGTTTCCTTAGTAATATGAGCCATGAAATACGTTCACCTCTCAACAGTATTATTGGTTATTCCTATATCTTGCATAATGATCCAACTATACCTGAGCACAGAAGACAGGCTATAGAAACTTTAAAGCGCAGTGGTGAACATTTATCAACACTGATCGAAGACATATTAGACATAGCCCGCATCGAAGCGAAAAAATTTGAAATAAACTATGAACCCTTTAATTTTCATGACTTTATTGAACATCTAGTACAAACATACAAAACTCAAGCAGAAGAAAAGGGCCTAGGGTTTCAGTGCCAAATAATGAATACCTTGCCTCAACATATCAAGGCAGATGAAAAGCGAGTGGGACAAATTTTAATCAATATATTAAGTAATGCGATTAAATTCACCCAAGTTGGCGAGATTATATTTAGCATTAGCTATAATTCCGGTGTGGCTAAATTCCAAATCTCTGATACGGGAATAGGTATTGAACACGAGCTATTAGATACTATCTTCCAACCTTTCACCCGTTTATCAACGGCTAATAGCAACTCTATTGCTGGCAGTGGCTTAGGCTTAACAATCTGTAAAATCTTATCTGAAATCATGGGTGGAGAACTCACCGTCACCAGCGAAATTAATCAGGGCTCTATTTTTACGGTACGCTTATTTTTGGCTAATCTTGGTACAAATATTGATCAATTCAACTATGAAAAATTTTCCGGTTACTTAGGGCCACGTAAAAAAATACTAGTCGTTGATGATCATCCGGATCACAGAGATTTAATGATTTCAATTCTAGAACCTTTAGGTTTTAGTCTGGCAGAGGTTAATTCAGGGGAGGCCTGCCTAGCTAAAATTGAACAAATTCAACCTGACTTAATACTCCTAGATTTAGCGATGTCTGGTATCAATGGCTCAGAAACAGCCGAGGAATTACGTAAACAGGGCATTATGGCGCCTATCATTATTCTCAGTGCAAACGCTTATTTATCTGACCGCGTTAAAGCTATCAATATGGGCTGCAATGATTTTTTAGCAAAACCTATTCATATCCCCCTTTTACTCAGCAAACTAAAGCTTCATTTGGGATTAGAATCATTATCTGTCGCTCACGACATTAATCAACCTAGCACTGTACATGAAACTCCCTATCTGGCACCAACAGCAGACATCATTAAACAGCTGATGTATTTTATTCAAATTGGCGACGTATTTGGCCTAACGACTCACCTTAACAATTTAATCAAGAATCAACCCGAATATAAACCCTTTGCCTCCGAAATAAAAAAACTCGCAAACGAATTTCGTATTGCTGACATAAAAAAATTACTTAATTAATGCATTCTTATTATCGTCATAAAGCTATTATATTTCAGTACAAAAAAAATCAATCAATTAACCGCAAGCTCCAAATATTAAACTGTTGTCTAATTTTGTCGCTCTTTGCGTCAATGTAATATTTTACTATTTAAATATAAGAGAAACTTAAATGGATATTAAATCCGCTAACAGCCATGGCATAGTGATGATTATAGATGATACGCCTAGTAACTTGGCTTACTTATCAGACACGCTCTTAGAAGCTGGTTACCGCGTCCTAGTCGCTACTAATGGCTTTGACGCACTGGAACAAATTAATTTTCTTAGACCTGACATCATATTAATGGATGTACTCATGCCCGACATAGACGGCTTTGAAACATGCCGTCAACTTAAAGCTGATCCACTCAAAGCAGATATCCCCGTATTATTTATGACTGGATTAAGCGAACTTAAACACTTACTTCAGGGCTTTCGTGAAGGTGGCTTAGATTACATTATCAAACCCATCAGACCCCAAGAAGTCTTAGCTAGGCTCAACGTGCACCTTAGTTTGTCTCGCGACAAACAACGGGCTGAAAATGCCTTAAGCATTAGCAGTTATTCAGCCTTAGCAATCAATGCTTCAGGTATCATTACTTGGTTAACCCCTGCGGCTAAAATTCTTATCACTGAATCGATGAAAAATGGATTGTCCATAGAAATTGAGGATTATTTACCAGCACCGATACTCAGCTGGGCTAAACAACATATTGACTCAAAGCAAAGAAACCAAAATGAAACTAGCGAAGATTTCTTAACTAACACAGGCTTAACACTTAGATTCTCAAATCATCAGATTTCTGATGAATACATGCTTTGGCTTAAGAAACATAATCAAGATTGGAATTTAACTTCACTAAAAGATTCTTTAGGCCTCACGTTCCGTGAAGTGGAGATTCTTATGTGGATAGCGCGTGGTAAAACCAACAAAGAAGTAGGACTTATATTAGAAAGCAGTCCTCGTACAGTTAACAAGCACCTAGAACATGTTTTTGAAAAACTTGGCGTATCAACAAGAGCAGCTGCCGTTGCTATTATCCTACAACGTGTAGGCTCAGATTAAGCATTAAAGCCTAACAAAAAATGTGCCATGTGATTTACTGTGGAAAACTAAGTATCTTATGATTAGCTTTCATAACAACGTTTAAATGCTAATTCTGGAGCGTTACTTTCTATGTAATAGAACTTAATCTGACCTAATGGAAATCGACTAGCTTGCTTATCGTCTATATGTTTTAAAGCTGCAGCATAGGAACTAAAGGAAATAGATCCACCAATACGCCCATCTTGGTATTGCCATGTAACCAGCACTGGAATATTAAGATCCGTCACTTGTTACCAACAATAGATTAGATGTATGGAATCATTACTCATCCGACATCGCCGTCTTGAAACGAGCAACCGCCGCCAAAAGACCGACTACGAAGAAAGCTGTACCGACAAGCGTAAATCGTAAGTTTGGCTCTTGAAGGGTCAGGTTGTCAGTAGCATAGAGCATGAAGATAACAGCTACAGAGCCCCAGCTTAGAAAACGCAAGGCCCCAGCCATTATAAGCTTAGCTAAAGCGTCTGATTCATTCACTGGCGTATCCATTCGATAGGCCACAAAACCACTCACCAGCGCCGGCAGGATGCCCCAGCGCATATGCTGTATAAAACTGTCCAGAAAATTAAAATAATCTCTTTGGTAAAACGTTAACTCGAGAATCAGCGTCGATGCCGAGGTACTAACAATAAATCCCATTATTATCATGACCATATAGAAGCCATAGTATCGACCAGACTGCTCCCGTTGATGCCTAAAGGCAACGGTTCGTAAAATAAAGACTAGCGCTATGGGTAATACATAGATCGCAATGGCATAGGCTATCCAGCGCAGCGTGGTGTAATCAAAGTGCGCCAATGGCTTATCGGGGAATAAAAAAGCATTGTGTAGTGACACCGAAAGCTCTCGACCCAATATGACTCCAATAGTGGTGGTAGCGGCAAAAAACAGAACATATTTATAAGTATGTTTTAAGCGAGCTTCGTGGACACGACCGCCAAGCTGCTTGACGGTTTCCCATATTTCATTTTCGTTTGCGCTTCCGAACACCACCAAAGACGCAAGTAAGCGACAATGCAAGCCAGTAAGCTGATCAAGCTCCTTAATCAGGTTAATGGTCTTGGTATAGTGAGGTTCAGCCTCCTTCCAAACAGCCACTTTTTCCGACATCGCATTGTAAGAAATGCATATTTCTCCCCACATAAGAGAAGGTTCGCTAAATAAACGACGAAAGGACGATTGCTTGGAGTAGCTGAGTATCTGTTCGAAAAGTAGGCAGTTTTTTGCCCATTTATACTCGACTGTGGCACTGGATTTTTCGAAATCACCGAAGTCGATACTAGATACCAGCAAACGTTCTGCAATTTGTGCTTTTAAACTATCATCGGCTGCGGACAATCTCGATGTCACTAAAGCGTTATAAACCTCTACCGCCTTAGTTGGAATGGCGAAAGCGTCATGGATACTGTCCCTCAAAATAAGTAAGGGATTAAACCGACTTTCCCAAGCGATAAAAAACAAAAACAAGCCGACGGCAATCAAAGGTATGATCGTATTTCCATCCAAACCATTAAGTAGAGCAACCCATTCCCCAGAGCGTAAGCTTTTTACAATGAGCGTTACTAGTGGCTCCAATGGCAACCACAACCAAGTAAGCAAGCAATAAAGTGCTGCCATCAATGTGCAGTAGGATGCGAGACCTATCCAGTAAGTGCTTCTACGGACAAAATATTCAGGTAGTGTCGGCTCATCACCTAGCTGTATGCGGCGTTTTTGGAAGGAATGATAAGCCATGAAATATACGGCTCCGATGCCAAGAATCTGCACAGCAAAGTTAATTAAGAATTCGATAGTCATCGTGCCGTTGCTCCTAGGTATTTCTTACAAGCTGATGTTACGCAGCCATTCAGCGGTTTAAAAAAACAAATAATGAGGTCGCTATCGCGACGATGTTTTAATCGGGTATTCGCACCCGAAAGCGAGATACTTTCTTTTGAGCCGCCAAAAGAAAGTATCCAAAGAAAAGGCGGCTCGATTGCAGCTGGATCCTGCGCTCCTCGGTTTTGTCGGGGGTCGGTAGAGAGGGCGTCCTGCCCTCCTACCGACGCGCGGCATCCATGCCGCGCCCCTTCGGACTAATCCCAACAAAACCTGCGGTGCTCGGCGCGGCAAACGAGTGAAAGCGCAGTTACTGCGCAAGGTAAATTATAAGGTTAGTAAAAGCCAAGTCAAATCAGCTCATCGCCAGCCATAGGTTCTACATCGGGACTAGCGTTAAGCCAAGTGTCAAAAGCATTCAGTTCACCTCGAGATTGCCGCTCACGAAAATAGGCCTCGGTCTTCAATGCGGAAACCTTTTCGGCAATGGCCATAACAAAAAACTGATTCATTGATACATGATCTTCTTCTGCCACCTTACGAACATAAGTAAAGAGAGATTCGGGGACGCGAAGCGCATAGTTGGTCATCAGGTTTTCTCCTTCTGCAGGAGGCGCAAAAAAGCGCCTGGGGTCAACACCGGTAGTCGGAAATGACTAGCAGGTATAAAATCAGCAATATTTATAGTGATAAGCATTTCAGCACGGCCATTTAATGCCGTTTCAAGCACCATCTCGTCGGCTGGATCACGTAATTGTGGTCGCCAAAGGTAATGCAAGTTTACGGGCTCAATAAACAATGATAATGCGTCAAGAAATGCATCAGTGCTTTCAGCAGTTCGTTCACTGACGGCCAATTGCTCTGGTCGCTTTAGTACCGCTTCATATTCCAGCATCAACGGCACAGATGCCAACGCTGTAATGTGTCTATTTTGTAATGCCAATAGCAATGCAAACGAAGCACCATTTCGGCTTCGGGATGCTGAGACTAAAACATTGGTATCTAAAACGACACGTGGGATATTCATATCGCATATCATATTACTCTAACCAAGAAAGTCAAGGCTACACTATGCGAAATTATACAGACATCAAAGACAGGGTGAGCCACTTAGCCCTACCCTGTCTTTAAATAGATGAGGGTTATTGCTCTACCGTAACAAAAGCAATTTTAGTAATGCCCGCATGTTGCACCGTCGCCATCACTTCAGCTACTTTGGCATAAACAACGGCTTGATCTGCGTATAAATGCAAGCCCGTATCAGGACTTTTTGCTAACTCATTTTTCAGCGTTACTTCTAAAGCGGCTAAATCGGTCTGCGGGATTTTATTAACGGTAATAACGCCTTGCGCATCTATACCTAATTGCAAGGGTTGTTGCTTAACATCGGCTACTGTTTCTGCTGTTTTTGGTAAACTAACATTGACCGATTGAGTTAATAACGGCGCAGTTACTAATAAGATAATCACTAATACCAACATCACATCGACTAGCGGTGTGACGTTAATGTCGCTCATTGCATCTTCGCTATCTGATTGGGGTTTAAATGCCATAATTATGCCTTATCTGATGCATCCGACTCAGATGCTATGTGAACAAATGCCACGACGAAATTTTCCAAGCCTGCACGATGTTGTTTAACATTACGCAGCATAAAGTTATAGGCCAATACCGCAGGTACCGCTACGGCAATACCAATAGCCGTAGCAACCAAAGCATCACCGATAGGTCCTGCAACGACATTAAGACTGGTGGAGCCACTGGCCGTAATTTCATGCATGGCGTGCATTATACCTAATACCGTGCCAAACAATCCGACAAACGGTGCTGTACTACCAATACTGGCTAGCATAGTTAAGCCAAATTCCAATCTGCGAGCCTCAATTTGCATGGCTTCCAATAAAGCCTGCTCCAAGACGTCAGTCGTACCACCTTTATATTTAAGATGCTTGCCAGTAGCATGCTGACGACCAGCTAACCAGGCCAAGCCTTTTTTGGCTACACGAGATTGTGGACCACGCACCACAGTTTCTGGCAATACCTTAACCGCAGCTAAATCTGACGCATCCCAAAAAGCTTCATTAAAACGTCGATTGTAAAAACTGTTTCTACTAAATTGCCAGATTTTGAACAAAATCACTGTCCACGTCAGCACTGAAAAAACTAATAAGGCGTATAAAGTTCCATCGATTATTAAATTATGGTCAATATGGTAAGCGGGCATTCTTTTTCCTTTTATTTGTAAGTTTGTTAGATTTGATTTAATGAAAAATTGATAGGCACGATGACATTACAAGGCACCGCTTTTTCGCCTTTTTTAGCGGGAATAAATTTCCATTTTTCCACGGCTTCAACAGCAGCGTCATCTAGTGATTCATGACCACTACTTTGATGTATCGATACCGATAAGGGAGTACCTTCAGCAGAAACACTCACGCGCAATAACACCTTCCCTTCCCAGCCACGATTTACAGCCAGTGGTGGATAAACCGGCTTAGGATTAATGCCATAATTGGCTTTAAAATTAGCCTCGGTATAAGTTTCTGGGACAGGCGCCTTATTTTCTGTCGGTCGGCTATCAACAACAGGCTGAGCGGATGGCTTAGGGATAGCATCTTCTGCCATTGGCAAAGGCTTAGGCAATACAGGTTCTTTTTTCTTTTCTACCTTTTTAGGGGGTATTTTTTTAGGCTCGGGTGGTTTAGGCGGCGCAACAACAGGTTTTGGACTAGGCGCATTAAGCATAGACACTTCCATCATCATAGGCTGAGCTAAGGTCATGGTTTCCACTGGCTCCAGCATCCATAGTGCAACCCAAACATGCAGCAGCGCAACTAAAACCAACAATAGGCCCGTCATGGCATTAGGATCTTCTTCGCTGGTTAAAAACTCATAAACGCTAAACTTTTTAGCAGCACTTTCCGAACGACCCAAACTAGATAGAATTTTTTTATTCGATCCATCTTGCTGGTTATTAAATAAATACATAGAGCAACATCCTAATCATCGACTTAAGTTCACTACTGGTATCAGTAGGTAATATATAAAAGCACATTTCATGCCACTATATTTATCCTAATTAAAATACAGTGAAAAATCCTGTTGTTTTCCCTCAAAGCAGGATCACGGATATTAAGTTAAAAGAAAGTAATATAGGCCTAGAATGCTGAGTTTGCGCTATTGCACGGTAAAACAGCTGTAGCTGTTTTACTCCAAATACATAGCATTAACAATGCCCTCATTAACACAACAATTATTGAATCGACACTTTCAATCGGCCTGCTATCTTCGGCATCTACGTCAAAAACTGTGGCATATGACACACTCAATAGGTTAAATAACCTAGTTTAATTAATTGACCCTCTCAAAGTCATCACTAAGCCTGAGCTAATAAGGCTAATAACTCCTGAGTTTTTGCCTCCATTAACTCAGTATTACCACGTGATTCCACATTCAGTCTTACCAAAGGCTCAGTATTAGAACAGCGTAAATTAAAGCGCCAATCAGCAAACTCCATGCTCAGGCCATCGGTAAAATCAACCTGTTCTGCGCTGGGCTGATAATGCGCTTGTACCAAAGCAATCGCGGCCGCTGGTTCTGCTATAGTCCGATTAATTTCACCACTGGCAGGAAACAGCAACATACGTTGATCAACCAGTTGCGATAAGCTTAGACCACTTTTACTGATCAACTCTATCACCAGCAACCAAGGAATCATGCCGCTATCGCAGTATGAGAAATCTCTAAAATAATGATGAGCACTCATCTCACCACCATAAACCGCATCTTCTAAACGCATTCTTTCTTTGATAAAAGCATGGCCGGTTTTACTTAGCACAGCGATGCCAGACATTCCGTTTACGATATCTATAGTGTTCCAAGTTAATCTAGGATCATGAACTATTTTTTCCCCTGGATTTTGTTTAAGGAAAGCCTCAGCCAGTAAGCCAACAATATAATAGCCTTCTATAAACCTACCTGTTTCATCAAACAAAAAACAACGATCGAAATCACCATCCCAAGCAATACCTAAATCAGCATGATGCGTTTTAATCGCAGTCATGGTGCTATCACGATTTTCTGGCAACAAGGGATTAGGTATACCGTTAGGAAAGTGGCCATCAGGCTCATGATGTACTTTTATAAACTCGACAGGCTGACTCATGGCTTTTTCCAAAGCCGTTTCTAACCAGTCCAGCACATGCCCTGCTGCACCATTGCCAGCATTGACTACAATTTTTAAAGGCTTTAAAGCTTGCGGATTGATATAGCCCAGTAAATGCTGAGTATAATCTTCTGCGATTGAAATAGTCTTAACCGTGCCTAAGTCCGCCACCGGCGCCGCAAACTGATTCGCCTCTGCTAAGCGTTTGATATCATTTAAGCCGGTATCACCACTCACTGGTTTACTTTGTTCACGCACCAATTTCATGCCGTTAAAATCTTTAGGATTATGGCTGGCCGTAACCATAATGCCGCCATCCATAGCCAGCCCCGTATCCTGATAAGCAAAGGTCGCATAATAAACTTCTTCAGTACCGCATAAGCCTATGTCATAAACATCCACACCGGCATCTTGCAAACCTTGGGTGACCGCCGCCGCCAGTTCATCACTAGACAAGCGAATATCACGACCGACAATAACCCGCTGTGGCTTTATGTGCTCTGCATAAGCTCTACCGATACGGTAGGCAATATCAACATTTAATTCATCAGGAAGTCGGCCACGGATATCGTAGGCTTTAAAACAGCTTAGTAATTCAATCATGATATTTGCTTGGGTAGTGTTTGCCATAAAGTGGCAGATTATAAGCGATAATGAGGAGGCTGGGGTTATTGGATAATTTATCCATACGAAATAATGAGGCTTAATCAAAGTCAAAATCTAATTCCAAACCTTACCCACAAATCCCTATATCCGCCATGCCGGTAGGACGATTTAGACGTTTTCAACCATTTATAATGGCTACCAATTTAAAATAGGACACTTGCTTAATCGTTCACTTTTAGACAGGGTTCTCCTAAGCGCAGGCAAGGGGCAAAGGTAACTCGCAAAAATAAAATACCCCATAGGATGTGCTGAACAACGTGAAGCGCATCGCTTTATAGGCATGATGCGCTTCACTATCGTTCAGCACATATATGGACTCCTCCCCTATTGCAAGACAAACTTCTCCAAAATTAATGATTTCAACAGTTATCAAGATTGCCGCCATATATTCGGTTTCTATTAGAGGTTGATATATACCTCTGAACCATGA
>CAMDOP010000104.1 GCA_945903675.1 Crenothrix polyspora | reverse complement strand
TCTTTATCGCTTTCAGCGTTAAAAAAATCACCTATGCTGTTGGCCATTTTGATAAGAGTTTTAATTTTCATGATGCTCAAATAAGTTTAAGTATGGGTTAAGCGTTGTGGATGGCTATAAACAACATGCCGATCTCCTCGCGCAAAACCAATCAAAGTAAGTCCCGCTTCATCTGCTAACCTAATGGCTAATCCAGTAGGAGCCGAAATAGCGGCTAGCATGGTAATCCCTACACTAGCTGTTTTTTGTACCAATTCATAGCTGGCTCGACTCGTCACTAGAACAAATCCAGAGGCCAAGTCTTTACCACTACGCAATAATAAGCCTATGAGTTTATCTAGAGCATTATGGCGTCCTACATCTTCGCGGATATCTACAATGCCAATACCTGGAACCACCCATGCCGCAGCATGCACAGAACCCGTTAAATCATTTAGGGTTTGACGGTGCTTCATATCAGTTAATGCGGCAGATAATTCACTCGCTGCTAGAATAAAATCCCCAGTCACTGCACTGGGTCGTCGTATAGCCTGCTCTAAGGTACTGGCACCACATAGACCGCACCCAGTACGCCCAGTTAAGTTTCTACCTTTATCAGCCATACATGAAGCGCGTTGCTCAGGTATTTTAAGATGCACCTCAATACCACTTCGGCGATTATAAATCCTTGCCGAAAGCAATTCTTGCGGTGTTTTAATTATACCTTCAGTGATACTAAATCCTAAGGCAAACTCTTCAAGATTAGTCGGCGTTGTTAGCATAACAACATGTGGAATCCCATTATAAACTAAGGATACAGGTACTTCTTCAGCAATATAATCTTGCTCAATAGACTGCTGGCCACCTTGCCAGCACTCCACCGAGCGTTGCTGGTAACTAGGCCAGCCTAATTCTAATGATAAGGATTGACTAACGGCAAAGCCATTAGTCATGTTGCGAGCCTTGAGCCAATAATTCCAACTGATTATCTGAAAATGCTTGATACTGTTCTTGCCACTCAGAAGTCTGACTCACTTTACTGACTTGAACAGCAGTCACTTTGTATTCTGGACAGTTGGTCGCCCAATCTGAATTATCAGTGGTAATAACATTAGCACCCGATTCTGGAAAGTGGAATGTTGTATAAACCACACCTGGCTGAACGCGATCGGTGATTAAAGCACGCAATACTGTTTCACCGACACGACTTTTAATACCGACCCAATCACCTGTTTTTAAGCCACGATCTTCAGCATCGTGTGAATGAATTTCCAAAAGATCTTCCGAATGCCAAGCATTATTTTCAGTACGACGCGTTTGAGCACCGACATTGTATTGCGACAAAATACGACCCGTAGTTAGAATCAACGGAAACTTCTTAGTCACACGTTCCGCAGTTGCCACATATTCAGTCAACATAAATAAACCTTTACCGTTATCACGCATAAAAGTCTGTTCGTGCATGATAGGCGTGCCTGTTGAGGCCTCGTCATAACACGGCCATTGTATACTGCCTAGTTGATCAATTTTTTCATAACTCACACCGGTAAATGAAGGTGTAAGACTAGCAATTTCAGCCATGATTTCCGATGGATGAGCATAGTTCATAGCATAACCCATGGCATTGGAAAGCATTTGAGTCACTTCCCAATCTTGATAACCCGCTAAAGGTGACATGACTTTACGCACTGGTGAAATACGACGTTCAGCATTGGTAAACGTACCATCTTTTTCTAAAAAGGATGAGCCAGGGAAAAACACATGCGCAAATTTTGCGGTTTCATTAAGGAAGATATCCTGAACGATCACACA
The DNA here is from genome assembly GCA_945903675.1 of Crenothrix polyspora. Classification (GTDB taxonomy): domain Bacteria; phylum Pseudomonadota; class Gammaproteobacteria; order Methylococcales; family Methylomonadaceae; genus Methylobacter_C. The sequence goes on along the minus strand of CAMDOP010000104.1, from coordinate 8,148 downwards.
TTCCATGGCACGTAAGGCCGCATGTACATGCTGAATATCAGGATCTGATTGAGCAATATCCTCGCCTTCACAGTACAAGCCCATAAAGCTTTTATCCATAGCCGCATCAAACATATTAGGAATTCGCAGACCCGGCTCCCAGCTTAATTCAGCTTGCCAAGCATCTTCAAACAAACGATGCGTTTGTTCATCAGACACATGTCGATAACCTGGAAATTCATGCGGGAATGAACCCATATCGCAAGAACCCTGAACATTATTTTGTCCACGTAAAGGATTGACACCCACGCCATCACGACCCAAATTACCGGTCGCCATCGCCAAGTTAGCAATACCAATAACGGTGGTAGAACCTTGACTATGTTCTGTAACACCTAAGCCGTAATAAATAGCTGCATTACCTCCAGTCGCATAAAGCCGTGCTGCGGCTCTCATTAGTTCTGCAGGTACACCAGTAATATCAGCAGTCGCTTCTGGAGAGTACTGCTCTTGAGCAATAAATGTTTTCCATTTATTAAATGACGCTACATCACAACGCTCATTAACAAAATTCTCATCGATTAACTGCTCAGTGACAATAACGTTAGCCAAAGCGCTGATTAAAGCGACATTAGTACCTGGACGCAATTTCAGATGGTAATCAGCCTGAATATGTGGGCTTTTTTCAACAAGATCAATCTCACGAGGATCGATAACAATTAACTTTGCTCCCTGACGTAAGCGCTTTTTCATCATAGAACCAAATACGGGATGTCCGTCTGTTGGATTAGCACCCATCACTAAAATGACATCGGCTTTCATGACCGAATCAAAATCTTGAGTACCCGATGATTCACCAAAAGTCTGTTTAAGACCATAACCCGTAGGTGAATGGCAGACTCGCGCACAAGTATCGACATTATTATTGCCAAAGCCTGCACGTATCAATTTTTGCATGATATAAACTTCTTCGTTAGTGCAACGTGAAGAAGTAATACCACCGATGGCATCTTTGCCATATTTTTCTTGTATGCGTTTTAATTCAGAAGCAGCATGATTAATCGCAACTTCCCAACTCACTTCTTGCCAAGCATCTTTAATACTGGCACGTATCATCGGAGTAGTGATGCGATCTTTATGCGTAGCATAACCAAAGGCAAAGCGACCCTTAACACAAGAATGGCCGTGATTGGCTTTGCCATCTTTATTGGGCACCATGCGAATCACTTGCTCGCCTTTCATTTCCGCTCTAAAGGAACAGCCTACGCCGCAATAAGCGCAGGTTGTAACGATGGCATGTTCTGGTTGACCATGATCGATAACCGACTTTTCCATTAAAGTGGCCGTTGGACAAGCCTGTACGCAGGCACCACAGGACACACATTCAGAATCCATGAATGCTTCGTTCTGACTGGGTGAAACTTTAGAATCAAAGCCACGACCATCAATGGTTAAGGCAAACGTACCTTGAGTTTCTTCACAGGCTCTAACACAACGCGAACAAACGATACATTTGCTAGGATCAAAACTAAAGTAAGGATTACTTTCATCTTTAACGGCATTTAAATGCGTTTCAACGGGGTTGTAACGTACTTCACGCAAACCTACCGCACCCGCCATATCTTGCAATTCGCAATCGCCATTCGCTGAACAAGTTAAGCAATCTAGAGGATGATCGGAAATATACAATTCCATCACACCACGACGAACTTCAGCCAATTTTTGATTTTGGGTACTGACTTTTAAACCTTCTGCAACCGGTGTCGTACAAGAAGCCGGCATACCACGTCCGCCTTCAATTTGTACCACACAGAGCCGACAGGAGCCAAATGGCTCAATACTGTCAGTGGCGCATAGTTTAGGGATATCAATACCAATACTAGCCGCCGCTCTCATAATAGAAGTCCCAACAGGTGCTGTGACTTTAAAACCGTCAATTTCTAAGGTGACTTGCTCGAGTGCAGTACTGGCAGGCGTACCGAAATCTTGTTCTTTATTAATGCTCATAATGGATTCCTTGTGTCGTTATCAGGTAGCGTTAGTGGTATCAGTTACACCGAAATCTTCGGGAAAATGATTTAACGCACTTAAGACTGGATAGGGAGTCATGCCGCCTAATGCACAAAGCGAACCGTTTAGTAAAGTGTTACAAAGGTCACGTAGCAAAGGAATGTTTTTGCTGATTTCGTGACCACTAATAATTTCATCGATAACTTCGGTACCACGAGTAGAACCTATGCGACAAGGTGTGCATTTACCGCAAGATTCAATAGCACAAAATTCCATGTTATAACGCGCTAAGGCGGCCATATCAGCCGTATCATCAAAAACAACTACACCACCATGACCTAATACCGTCCAATTAGCAGCAAAGGCTTCATAATCTAAAGGTGTGTCAAATTGTGATTCAGGTAAATAAGCGCCTAAAGGACCGCCCACTTGCACGGCTTTTATAGGACGTCCGGTAGCAGAACCGCCACCGAAGTCATAGATTAGTTCACGTAAGGTTAAACCAAAGGCTAATTCAACCAAACCAGCCTGTTTAATATTACCCGCTAATTGTAATGGCAAAGTACCGCGTGAACGGCCCATACCGAAATCACGGTAATAATCGCCACCTTTATCTAGAATAATGGGTACAGACGCTAATGAAATAACGTTATTAACAACCGTTGGTTGGCCAAACAAACCACTAATAGCTGGCAAAGGTGGCTTAAAACGAACCAAACCACGCTTACCTTCTAAGCTTTCCATTAAGGAGGTTTCTTCACCACAAATATAAGCCCCTGCACCTAAACGAACTTCTAGATGAAAAGCTTTTCCGCTGCCTTGAATATCATTACCTAAGTAACCCGCTGCATAGGCTTTTTCAATAGCGGCATTTAGGGCTATATGTGCATGAGGATATTCGACCCTTAAGTAGATATAACCTTGATTAGCACCCACAGCAAGTCCGGCAATAGTCATGCCTTCAACTAAGACAAAGGGATCGCCTTCCATAACCATACGATCTGAAAAAGTACCCGAATCGCCTTCATCAGCATTACAAATGATATATTTTTGTTCAGAGGCCGTGTTTAAAACGGTATTCCATTTAATACCAGTAGGGAATGCTGCACCGCCGCGTCCACGTAAGCCTGAATCAGTAACCGCTTTAACGATATCAGCATGCGACTGTTTTAACGCATTGTTTAAACCGCGATAGCCGTCATTAGCAAGATAATCATCAAGACTAATAGGATCAGTCTTACCAATACGAGCAAAGGTTAAACGCTGTTGTTTTTTTAAATAATCTAACTCTTCAATAGCGCCTAATGCCAATGTATGGGCACCACCATGCAGGAAATCAGCCTCAAACAAAGCACTGACATCAGAGACTTGCACAGGACCATAAGCGATTCGACCGGCATCGGTAACAACTTCAACTAAAGGCTCGAGCCAATATAAGCCTCTAGAACCATTACGTATTAGGTTAATACTAATATTTCTTTTTTGCGCTTCTAGCAAGATAGCAGCAGCGACTCGATCGGCACCTAGTGATACAGCGCTGGAATCACAGGGCACATAGACAGTGATACTCATGCCAGTTCCTTTTTTTCATTAATGATAGCGTCAAAACTTTGTGCAGATACTTTTCCATAAATATCATCGCCGATTTGTATAGCTGGCGAACAAGCACAATTACCTAAACAATAAACTGGCTCTAAAGAGAATTGACCATCGGCAGTCGTCTCATGATAATCGATGCCTAATTGGTCTTTTACATGTTGCTCCAATTGCTTGCCACCCATTGCTTGGCAAGATTCGGCACGACAAATATGTACAGTCTGCTTACCTGGCGGCGTATCACGAAAATAATGATAAAAACTAATAACACCATGCACTTCGGCGCGAGAAAGATGGAGTCCCTGAGCGATAGCCGGCACACTATCAGCAGGAATATAACCTAATGCATCTTGAATACCATGAAGTATGGGTAAAAGTGCGCCTGGCTTGTCTTTGAGCGTAGTGATAACAGCTTGCACTGTCTCTTGAATACTAGTTGATTCGGTCATTATTCTCTCTAAATGCTATGGAGATGTTATTTTTGTGAAACAAAACACAATTGAATTTTGCCACTTAGAATAGCATAAGTGCAATTTCATGTAAAAACTCATAAATAGCTACTAATTGTAAGTTTTATTCTTACTTGACGCTAAGCCATAAGCTGATTGATAAGGCGACTAACAGAGCAATCAATTAATTTGTGATAATCTATCACTAACCAGCCGCTAATGACAATGAATCTCAATCCATGATATCTAAACAACCACTCACTCACCTCGATGACTTAAGCTTTGATAACCGCTTTATTCGCGATTTGCCCGGTGATACCGAAACGAATAATCATCCCCGCCAGGTCTTAGCTGCGTGTTACTCACACGTATTACCAACTAAGGTTGTTAATCCTCAATTAGTTGCTGTTGCCACTGAAGTTGCAGAGCTATTAGATTTATCCCCAGAACTCTGCGACAGCGAAGACTTTACCAATGTATTTACAGGAAACCGCATAGCTAATGGTATGGAACCTTATGCGCTTTGCTATGGGGGGCATCAATTTGGTCATTGGGCAGGGCAACTCGGCGATGGTCGAGCCATTAATTTAGGTGAGATCATTAATAGCAAGGGTGAGCGCTGGGCCTTACAACTCAAAGGTTCTGGCCCTACGCCCTATTCCAGGACAGCGGATGGCTTAGCCGTGTTACGCTCCTCTATCCGTGAGTTTTTATGCAGTGAAGCTATGCATCACTTAGGCGTACCCACCACTAGAGCCTTGAGCCTGACTTTAACGGGTGAATCGGTTATCAGAGATATGTTTTACAACGGCAACCGAAAAGCAGAACCCGGCGCCGTGGTTTGCCGTGTTGCTCCTAGCTTTACCCGCTTTGGTAGCTTTCAAATTTTAACAGCACGGCGCGATCATAGCTTATTAAAGCAACTAGCTGACCATACGCTACGCACACACTATTCACACCTAGGTGAGCCCTGCCCTACTGTCTATCTAGCTTGGTTTACAGAAATCTGCAAAAAAACCGCTGAGATGATCGTACATTGGCAGCGCGTAGGCTTTGTGCATGGCGTGATGAATACCGACAATATGTCTATATTAGGCTTAACCATAGATTACGGCCCTTATGGTTGGCTAGAAAATTATGATCCTAATTGGACGCCTAACACCACTGATGCCGAACATCGACGTTATCGCTTCGGCAACCAGCCAGAAATCGCTTTTTGGAATCTAGGTCAATTAGCTAATGCCTTATATCCGCTGATTGAACAAGTAGAAGCCTTGCAAGAGGCGCTTAACGTTTACACAGAGACTTTTGAACAAGGCTGGCAAACCATGATGGCTAACAAACTGGGTTTGAACCATTATGAGCCTGAAACAGATGAAAGTTTGTTTAATGACTTAATCGCCCTTTTGCAACGCGTAGAAACTGATATGACCCTTTTCTATCGTCAACTCGCCATGATTTCAGTAGATATTCAGACTGATGACGAAAGCTTAATCTTACCGTTAATGCCTGCCTATTATGTACCAGAGCAACTAACCGCCAATTACAAAAGCCATTTAAACGACTGGCTTCATCGCTACATTAAGCGCGTACACCAAGATAAAAGCTCTGATGTCGAGCGAAGAAAACGTATGCACGCCGTCAACCCTAAATATGTATTGCGTAACTATTTGGCGCAATTAGCCATAGATAAAGCTGAAACAGGAGATTTTACAATGGTTAATGAACTACTGGACTGTTTACGCCGCCCTTATGACGAACAACCCGACTATGAAAGCTATGCAGAAAAACGCCCTGACTGGGCAAGACAACGCGCGGGCTGCTCTATGTTATCTTGTAGTTCTTGATATTCATCCATCACTTATCAACAAAGAATATTTAAATCGTTATTGAGCTATAAAAATAGCTGACAAGTGTTGTGCGTCATTCGCGAGATCAAACCAACGCTCAATCGATTGCACTGGCACATTAAACACCCCGCCTGACAAACAATGTAGCCCTGTTGATAGGCTCAATTAGCTAACTCTGGGGGCTTATTTAGTAATCCTGCTAGGACTACCTAGGCCAAGTTAGAAGCTCAATAGCCTCTCTATAGTTAAAAGTAGCTTGTCAGACAGACATTATTGAATGACTAGCTAGGCTCACGAGCCTCCAATAATATCAACAAAAGAACAGTCACTAGGCTCAATAGCCTCTCTATAGTTAAAAGCAGCCTGTCAGACAGGCATTATTGAATGGCTAGTAGGCTCACGAGCCTCCTATAACATCAATAAAAGAACAGCCACTAGGCTCAATAGCCTCTCTATAGTTAAAAGTAGCTTGTCAGACAGCCATTATTGAATGGCTAGCTAGGCTCACGAGCCTCCTATGACAGCCATTGAAGGCCAGTTACTGGGCTTAATAGCCTCTCTATAGTTAAAAGCAGCCTGTCAGACAGCCATTATTGAATGTCTAGTAGGCTCACGAGCCTCCTATGACAGCCATTGAAGGTCAGTTACTGGGCTTAATAGCCCGGTAGGGTGGGCAACGCCTTTCTGCCCACCACTCAATCGGTAAATGGTGGGCAAACGATAAAGCTGTTTGCACACCCGTGTGACTCGCAGACTATAAATACAAAGGCCGTAGGGCTAATCAATGTTGTACGGCCGTACGGCTGATCAATGTAGCAGTGTGAATTCGGAGCGATAGCTACAAGTCACCATAAATGGTGATAGAAAGATAAGCCTCACTTGGATCTTTCCTAGTGAGGTTTTTGTTCGATTGTTTTGGATCTTGCAGGTGTGCGGTGGTTTGCTGTCGCGACTCGTAAGAGCATATAGTGCACCTTACTAGTTAAGGCTCTATAACTTGTCTTTAAGAATTTTATTCACTTCAGCGGAATTAGCTTTGCCCTGCATGGCTTTCATAACTTGTCCGACAAAAAAGGCGAACATTTTATCTTTACCACTACGGTATTGCTCTACTTGATTTGGGTTATCTGCGATGATTTTATCGATGATCGCCACTATCGCGCCGGTGTCACTAATTTGTGTTAAACCTTGTTCAGCGATAATGTCATCTGCGTTAGCAGAAGATTGCCATAGAAGCTCAAATACCTGCTTGGCTATTTTTCCGGAAATAGTATGGTCACTAATTCGCGCCAATAAGCCGGACAATCGCTCTTCATTAATCGGTGATGCGTTAATTTCTATGCCGGATTTATTAAGTGCCGCCGATAAATCACCGGTAATCCAATTAGCGCATAACTTAGCTTCACAGCCGGACTTTTTATAGACGGCTTCAAAGTAATCCGCTAAAGCACGCGTAGCCGTAAGGATTGCGATGCTTTCTTCATCTAATTGATAATCTGTTTTAAAGCGTAGCTTTTTAGCCTCGGGTAATTCAGGTAACTCCGCTTTAATCTGCGCTTTAAAAGCTTCATCAATAATGACGGGCAATAAGTCTGGATCGGGGAAGTAGCGGTAATCATTGGCTTCTTCTTTGCTACGCATAGAACGTGTTTCATCTTTTACCGAATCATACAAGCGAGTTTCTTGTACGACTTTACCGCCACTTTCTATTAAAGCTATTTGCCGTTCAACTTCATGATTGATGGCTTTTTCTACAAACTTAAAAGAATTGATATTTTTAATTTCCGCGCGCGTACCAAATTCTGCTTGGCCTTTAGGGCGCACCGAGACATTAGCATCACAACGAAAAGAACCTTCTTGCATATTGCCATCGCAAATACCCAGATAACGTACTAACTCATGCAGTTTTCGCATATAAGCGACGGCTTCTTTGGCATTAGGTATATCTGGCTCAGAAACAATTTCCAATAACGGCCGTACGGCGTTTCAATGTAAGGTATCGCGTAGGGTGTATTCGCGCTAGAGACTGTGAAAGTATTATAAAAAAACAGTTTAAATCGACAAATATACAAGACGAATGTGTGGGCGAATGCAATTCGCCCCTACCGAATCAATGTAAATCCCTTAGAAACTGTGAATATTGCTAATCTAAATTGAAAACTTAGTACGAATTTAGAATACTTTCACAGTCTCGCTAGCAATCCACCACATACGGAGCGATAAACTAACCCTCACCTGAATTTTCCTCGTGGGGATTTTTTTTG
>CAMDOP010000103.1 GCA_945903675.1 Crenothrix polyspora | reverse complement strand
CTAGCCAGCGTTAGATAGCCCTATAAGTGCTTGAATAGGTCTAGCCAGCGTTAGATAGCCCTATAAGTGCTTGAATAGGTCTAGCCAGCGTTGGATAGCCCTATAAGTGCTTGAATAGGTCTAGTAAGCGTTGGATAGCCCTATAAGTGCTTGAATGGGTCTAGCAAGCGAAAGATAGACCAATAATTGCTTGAATTGGTCTGGTAAACGCTCGGCAGTCATGTAAGGTTGGCAATGCTTTTTTGACCACTTTATATTCATAAAGCCTTTTATTATTCCAATGCGTAACTCGCAATTGGTAGGGTGCATGGACCGTATTTTAAGCGCCTATGACACTGATGATCTATTGAGCTGACATATTGCACCTTATGATCTTCAGAATAAGGTGCAATATTACTATCGCCTGAGTAAGGCACATTATAAACATAAAATGTGGCCATTAACCGCATAAACTGTGGTCTGTCCCCTAATATCCTTCAGATTAAACCGTCGTAAGGCCGTTATAGGTTGCCTTGCTAGTTTTGATGCTTTCATGACGTGTTAGCCCGTAGCCTCGATGTAGCAAGGCGGAATCGAGGATTTATAGCACTCCGATTTCCTCGATTCCACTATGTTTCATCGAGGCTACTTGCTGTATTGCGATCCATAAGTGCCGAGGTATCAGCTGTCCTTGAATAGTTTCTTGTGATTTCTCAAATCAGAAAATTCATAATTTTTCATATTCTGGAGTCTCAAGCCCTAAGAACTTCGTTCTAAGTCGATACCCTCTATAGAGGGGCAGTATCGTTCCAATAAGCGGGTCAAATGCATCTTCAGCATTAGCTGGATAAACAGGTGCATAGTGACCGATGTTACTTATATGAGAACATAATTGTGCAATTTCATTCCAATCATAGGGTTGTGGCGCAATAGTTCTAGATTTTCTTGAGTATCTGACGACCACCCATTCAGGACCACCGCTTTCACCAATAAACCATATCGATGGATTAACAAGAGGACTTCCTTGCCAAGACATTAATTGATAGCCCTTTTTTCTTAACTCATCTCTAACAACCTGAACGGCAAAGTCTTGGACTTCCCAATCAGTCATTACGATTTTCTCCTCAGTTATCAATGATATGGGGTCAATAGGATTACCTGTTTTAGCATCGAATAGACACCAACCATTTGTATAAGGTTGCCAGCCACCGAATAACTTCTTCTCCATAGGCATTAAACATGCATGACCATTACAGGCATCAGCAATAGAAATTAAACCATCGATATTAGCGGGTGTAATTACCTTACAAGATATATCTTCAAGATGGATAAAAAATAGTTGGTTACCTAATCTAAACGACAAGTGTTCAAGGAATGGCGGCACAAGATTTGCTTTTAACCAGAACTTAATGCCATCTTGAACTTGTTTATTCAAATAAATATAAGCTGCGTCACACATTTGTGCAAAATCTGGCGTTATTTCTTGTTCATTTATGCGTATCATTAGTGCCTTTCATATAGTAATAACCTCATAAAAAATATCAATGTGATCCTTGTACTTTGGTTTTGGTTTAGATATTAAACAGTTGAGTTAGCAATACATTAACTTGATCTTTACCCTTGAGGCAATCCATCACAAAGAAAACATTTACTCATACATTCAAGGTAATATGGTCTTGATAACCCATTAGCTTCTTTATATCTAATGGCGAGATGTTGTAGAAACTTTGACCTGCTTTGCGAAGTAAGAATGGTACAGGAGGGATGCCTAATTTCTTTTTATATGCATATTCAGCCAATACGTCTTCTTTTGTAGGCTCTAATACACAATCTAACCACTTTAAAATGGTGAATGGCAATATTACTTTGCCATATTCTGATTGTCTGTAATTGTGACGAAGAAGGTCAGCAACTGACCAAATTAGAGCAGAAAGGTTCTGTTGTTCCATTATTCAATACATCCAATAGGTTGGCTTTATTTCCGATAGACGAATAATAACACCATTAGTATTGTATTTTCAGAGTAATCACGAACAATCCAAGCTAAATCAAGCTATGGCAATCTCTTATATAGCCTTTATTCATTAATGACCTCTATGCCCGTGCTTTTATTAAATCGTTAACAAGTCATGAATCCTTGTTCGGCTGAAATTAAGAGAAAAATGCATTTAGTCGTTAATGTAGGACTTCAGTATCTTTAAGAACTGCTCGAACATTCAATGCCCTAATCTTAGCCCACATGGTTATATTATGAATCAACCCCGGCACTGAAATACAAAAATGAGTTGGTATAAATGACACAAAAACTACGGTACCCTTTGATGGAGACCAAGAGCCGAAAAGAGGCGGTAACTCAGGAGATATTAATTCCCAGTAGTTCAGTCTGTTGGACAGATTTATAGCATCATTATCCTCAAGATTAAGCGGCAATTTCAGTAATGATAGAATTCCACTGCCATACATAGGATGATTACTTACCATCAACTCAAATAATGCAGTTTTACCTCCGGCTAATTCCACAAGCTCAGGATCATAACCTGCTTTTAATAATTCTTTTTTTGTTAATTCATCTTTAAAAGACATGGAAACTGCCCCCAAATCCCAAGGAAACTCTGTTGTTATTCCATACTCATGAATACTTGTGAAATGTCCTAGTGACCTCAATAATTCTTTTAATACTTCGTATTCAGATTGTGAGTAAGGAGGTAATTTGTCAGTTGAAGTAAGGGGTGATAAATCAGAATTACAAGAAGAAATTCCGTTAAGTAGGGTTTCGCAATGCCAAGAAATTATGGATGCCTCTAGAGCTATTAAAGGGGCATAGATCTTTTCGGCTGCGACTTTGTCCGTCTCAAAAATACCAACCTTTGAAACAAGCATCCCCTTTGAAGCGGATGTTGAAGGTATAAAAGTACTTAGAAGGGTAAATTTCTGTAATTCACTGACATACTCAGAATCAAACTGAGCTATCGTTGGTGATGAATAAGACAATATAACTTGTTCGGCAACAACCCTTCCATCATTCAACTTCAAATTCAAGGGTTTAATAGTAATTTCAACGACACCAAGGCCAGAATTCCATTTTAATCCAAACTCAGTTCTTTCAATATGAACTTTATTATTTAGTATAAATGCTTCGACATTATCTAGTGGAAAAATACACTCATTCATAATTAGATGCCCTATGGATTTTGATAAATGTCACATCAATAAATTTAATCTAGAGCTTGTGAGAGCTCCCGAATTCATATAAAAAGTACAACACCCTTTAAAAAGGTTGGATGGTATAGTTTCCGTCGACCAAAACAAAAAACTAAAGTGGTACCCAATGCGAACAACATTTATCCATCTAACCCAAGAAGAAAGATACCATATCCACATAGAGGATAAGAAAAAAGTTTCCGCAGGTCAAATAGCCAAAGATTTAGATCGAGACAAAAGCACTATCACTAGAGAATTGCAACGAAATACAGGACGTTTAAAGCGACTTAAAAAGTCCAGCGTAAGTCATGAAACTATCTATCGAGTAAGGAAATAAACATGGAATTTATAATTGACAAAGCACCGGGTAAAGAACTGATCTTAAAGTTGAAAGAAACAGGTGAGTTTGCTTATTTGGTGGAGCTATTTTGGCTTCGGGCAGATTGGTGTGGCGGCTATCCATTAATACACGATCGGTTGATAACCTATGGTGTTTTTGATGATGTGCTTAATGAAATGACTAACGTACAACGCTTCAAATTAATCCCTTTAATGGCCGAATTTACTAAAAATATACCCGATAAATATTTTCATGTTGCGCTATTTATGTTGAAAAATTTAATTCCTGGTGATGAAATTGGCGAAAGGCCCGATGGATTCTCGGATCAACTATTGGCAATAAGATTTAGGGTTGAAAAATTATCTTTTTTACCTAACCTGACTTGTGCATGGGATACGCTGGCTTTAAACCAACGCACTTTAAAATCAGACAATGATTTTTTAAGGCAATACTCACCCAGTAAACTTGGACTCTTTCCTACAGGTTGGCACAGGTTTTTCCAGTATCCTTTACTCAATTATCAGAGTCATTTATACAAAGATTGTTCTGCAGATATGAAGTGGGTTAAAAAGCAACTAAGAGAACTGTATCAGCCACCTGGATTAGTTAAATTAGTCTATGTTGCGAGAATAGAGACCACAAAGTATTGGGTATGGTGTCTGCCTGGAAGAATTGATACAGCACATATACATCGTATCGCTTATTTAAAACAATCTGTAGATGGTGAGATCAAAATTGATTATTGGGATTTATATGAACAATTTCATGTGCGATATTCAGCCGAAGAAATTTCAACTAAATTATTAGAAATTGAGTTTAGACCATAGGTTTTAGTAAAGACTAGTCCCTTTTTTGCGAGGTAGATGGCTGTCGTCCGATATCCACACCTAGAACATTCAAAGATAAATATTTCAAATATAGGTTGAAACCATATGAAGAACAGAATAATTGCTATAAAAGCTAACATAACAACACTTGAAGTTGATGCCATCGTCAATGCTGCCAATCAAAGTCTACTAGGAGGAGGTGGCGTTGATGGTGCAATTCATGAAGCTGCGGGACCTGATTTATTAGACGAGTGTGAAAAGTTAAACGGCTGTGATATTGGTGATGCCAAAATAACGGCTGCTTATGATTTACCTGCCAAATATGTCATTCATACTGTCGGGCCAATGTGGGATGGTGGCGATTTTGGCGAGGGATTTCTACTTGAGAGTTGTTATAAGAATGCATTAGATTTGATGCTGCAATATAAATGTAAAACTATTGCGTTCCCATCTATTAGTACAGGTATGTATTGTTATCCAATAGAAGACGCTGCGACAATTGCTTTTGCTACGGTTATTGAAAGACTAAAAGATACTCCTGAAATAGAGCAGGTTATCTTCTGCTGTTTTTCTGATTATGACCTAGATGTTTACAATGAAATAATGAGTTGCAATGAGTTTTTAACCCTATGAGTTTATTAATGATCAGCGTTACTGAAAAGATTTTTACATTGCGGCGACAACACTAAGCTAAACGCCGCCAATAAGCTGACCAATTTACCAAACACTAAAGTTGACTATAAGGACTTTTAAAATTGTGAGTGACTTACGAAAAAAAATATCCCTACTGATTTTCCTACTGATTCTAGTAACTGCATTAACTTACGCATATCGGATTGAACCCCGTTGGATTGAGATTACTTCTCATGTTATCGGCCAACCGACAAATGATCCCATTAAAATCATTCAGTTAACAGATTTGCATTTGGATTCAGACACTGATTACCAAAAGCAAGTTATTGATTCAGTTCTGGCGCTTGAACCTGACATCATTGTTTTATCGGGCGATGTTATAGATGATCCAGAACACCTTAAAACTCTTAAGACATTTCTCAAACAGCTATCAAATGTAAAAATTGTTGCAACACTGGGCAACTGGGAATATTGGTCAAAAATTGATATCGAACAGCTTCAACAAATTTATAGCGAATATAACACCTCGCTATTAATAAATGCTGAACATGTTTATGAAATCCATAATCGTAAAATTCGCTTTTTAGGGCTTGATGACTACACAGCAGGCAAACCATCGTTTGGTAATTTCCGGTCAACTATTCCAGACACTGTTTCTGTATTAATTGAGCATTCACCGGGTCTATTTGACGATGACGAGTTTTCCTATACAAAACATCACATCAAAACCGATTTATGCCTAGCTGGACATACTCATGGTGGACAAATTACATTGTTTGGAAAAATACTTTACACGCCGCAAGGCAGTGGTCACTTTACTGAGGGGCTATATCAAACTAATATATGTCCAATGTACGTTTCTAAAGGTGTAGGGACATCGATAATTCCAATCCGATTTGGTTCACGCCCAGAAATAGCTGTATTTTTTATTTAAAGATATTCACATCCAAAATAAGATAGGACTAATTAATGCAAAATAACCACGAAGAAGTTGATCTTGAACTACATGAAATTGTCCGAGAAAAAAGGGAACTCAAAACTATCTTCTTTTTTTTGTGGCCGTTGTCTTTTCTTTCATCCGCTGCTTTTTTGTGTATCGTAGTTAAAACTGTTCAGTTGTTTTTTATTGACGCGAACGACCTTGTATTGGTTATGATAACAAGTGCTGCCTTTATATGTTCAGGCTTTACTGTTGCATTGTATCGGCTACAACGACGAATAGATAGAATAGAAATGCATGGTCTAACTATTCAAAATGAAGTTTTAACAAATCGCGAAATTATCGGAACCATAGCGTCTGAAGTTCAATATCGCCTTCGCCAATAGCTAGAATAGTAATGCAATAATAGGAGATGTACCGGGTCATAAGATTCATTTGTGTAAAACCGTCTTTTTAGCAGCTAAAATAATCGGAATTAATATCAAGCCTATCATTAATGTCACAACCAAAGTTACAAAAGGTACTAGCACTGTCTCATCATAAAGAATGCTACTAGACTTACATTCAATTGGAAATACCATATCACCGACACAATACGTAGTTCTGATTCCAGAAAAAGGAATTTTATAATTTCCAGTTAATCCACCTATATATTCATTCACCACTGCGAATGCGATACTAAGGCAAAACCAATAAATAACCCACAAACTCACCTGTATCAGTAACACAAAAATAGTAAACAACCATCCATTTTTAAATTGTGTTTTTAATCCTTGAATACCATTTAATAACAAGACTTTTAAGTCTCGGTTCTTATAGCATCTAAATAATGATATTGAGTTGCAGTTATTGCGTAAATAGACATTTCTGATGATTACGATTTGTCCGTAAAACAAGATTAAATAAAAGGAAACTCTGAATATATTTCTTCTAATGCACAGTATTAAATAATCTTCATGAATATAAGGGCTTAGAATATTGAGAATATGAACATAAAAATTATCCCAAATAATAAAACAAATTATAGTGCTGACAAAAAAGACTGCAGTACCAATGATTATCAATAGCCATGTATTCAATACGGTTACTACTGCACTTAATTTTCTCATTTTGTTATCCTTCAAATCTTTCTAAAGTAAGTTGAATTTTGCTACGCATTCTATTATAAGCGCATGAATTTTGTGGGTTTAAAAGGGGCTATCCTGGGAGCCACTCCCTAAAAAACCTGCGAAAGATTTTAATATGTCTTATAACCTCTGTAAGCCTTATTATTACAGGGATTTATTAATATAACTTTGTACAAATATTGTGTGTAACTGATGCCGGTCGGGGTTTGCAACCCCGACCGAAACGTTTGGTTGCTTCAATAACTTTCGAAACCTTGTAAAGAGTTCGATGTCGTTAATTAAACGAACTGTTTCATTAATTCTTCATGTTGTTTCAATAAAACTTTAGCCTCGTGTAGCAAGTAGCCTCGTTCAAAGGTAGTGTAATCAAGGAACTCGGCGCGTTGTAAATCCTCGATTCCGCTTTGCTTCATGCGGGACAGGGTTTGTAACCTCGTTCCTAACGTTTAACGTTTAGAAAATTATTGGGGGCATCCAAACGTTTCGGTCAGGGTTGCAAACCCAGACCGGCATCGTGGGCGCGGCATTAGTCAAGCACTCGTGGCTAAAGCCACGCCCACTGTATACTAAATTCCCTTAACTTAATGACATTGGAGCAGGGGGAGTCAAAATGACTCAAGTGTTTCAAGTACATTCCAAAGTAAACCGTCCTAAAAACTTTAGTATTATCAGGAGCCGCACTCATGAAAAAGTTTATCAATAGCGTTGATAGCCTGCTGGATGAAACCTTGTTGGGCTTTTCTAAAGCTCATGCGGATATTATCAAGCTTAATACCTCGCCGAATTTTGTTACAAGAAAGCACCCTACTCGTCAGGGTAAGGTGGCATTGATTTCAGGTGGTGGTTCAGGTCATGAGCCCTTACATATCGGTTTTGTGGGTACCGGCATGTTAGATGCTGCTTGCCCTGGGCAAATATTTACCTCACCCAGTCCTGATCAAATGATAGCAGCAGCTTTAGCAGTTGAAAATGGCGGTGGCGTTTTGTTTATCGTAAAAAACTATGCCGGTGATGTCATGAATTTTGAAATGGCCGCTGAGATGCTAGAACTATCGAATGCCAGTATCTTAGTGAGTGATGATGTTGCCTTACCCAAAAATCATAGCACGGGGCGGCGTGGTGTAGCCGGCACTTTGATTGTAGAGAAAATAGTCGGAGCCGCCGCCGAGCAAGGCGCTGATTTGGCTTATTGTAAAGCCCTGGGCGATAGCGTCAACAAAGCCACAGCCTCGATGGGCGTTGCTTTAAGTAGCTGCACAGTGCCAGCCTTAGGCCATCCGACCTTTGTACTTAGCGATACCGAGATGGAAATGGGCGTAGGCATACACGGTGAGCGAGGTCGTGAAACCTTAGTCCTAACGTCTGCCACCGAGATCGTAGAGCATATTGCAGCGCTGATTGATGAAGACTTAAAGCCTCAAAAAGGCCAGCCGGTATTGCTGCATGTGAATGGTTTTGGTGCTACGCCATTAATGGAGCTGTATTTGATTTACGATTTAGCTGCTCAATACTGGGAAAAACGAGGCATCAATATTGTCCGTTCCTTAGTAGGCAATTACACGACTTCTATTGATATGGCCGGCTGTTCTATTACCTTAACCTTGTTGGATGATATATGGTTAGCGTTATGGGATGCGCCTGTACATACCGCAGGATTACGTTGGGGCTGTTAATTCTGTAATCAATACCCCATTAATAGCAGAAATCATTAACTGAGCGGTCTTAGCGCCAGCATCAATATGGCCTATGGAACGTTGTTCCAGAAAAGACGCACGGCCTTTGGTGGCGATCATGTCGCGGGTAGCTTCCATGCCGGTTATGGCAATCGCTACGACAGTATTTAATATTTCTGGTAAGGTGAGATTACTCGCTGCGGCTGTGTTCAAGTACAGAGCAACGGGTATATAAACATCTAATAGGGTTTTTTCGCCAGCTTCTGCTTTACCTCGATGTTTAACGGCCTCCACGGCGAGATTAAAACTATCAGCAAAGCTTTGTAGGTTTAAAGGTTGATCTTTCGCTGCTTTGCTCAAGGCCATGAATAAAGTGGCATACAGTGAGCCAGAGGCGCCGCCTATGGCTGACATCAAAATCATGCCTATTTTTTGCCAAGCGTTGGGCCAATCTAATACCGTTAACTCATCCTGTTTTTCGGTTAAGGCTTTAATGCCGCGTTGTAAATTAATCAGATGATCGCCATCACCGATGGCTTGATCTAGTTCGGTCACTTCATCGGCATGGTTAGCTAATGTCTCAGAAATGGCGGCGATTAACTTAGGTATTAAGGCTGGAGTTATTGTCATGGCAAGGCTCGGGTAAGAGTTATAGTTTAGAGTAGCAACTTAAGCCGGGGCAGATTGAGCGCAGACAAAAGGCACAGGGCTAAAGATTAAGCCTAAGAGGCTAGCAACTTAATTCAGCGCAGATACTAGGCTTAACTCTTTGCCCTTTAGCTTTCGCCTTTTGTCTGCACTTAGGAGAGTACTGTCTAAAAGTGAACAGCTAAGCTAAACTGCCCCGTCTTAAGTTGGTAGCGATAGTTTGAGAGCATAACGTGCAGCTTGCATAGCTGTCCAGAGCTATTTTTTGGTTAAAATTTCTTCTAACAAACAGCAAATAGTCACGGCTTGAGTTTTAACGATGGCGTTTTACTGGGACTTGGTTAGAATATCGAATATCCGCGCTTAAAGTAACTACTCACAGTTAAGCAAAAATAGTTTGTGTGAAGTGCTGAGCTTCAGCTTAGTGTCTTAAAACAGCTGAAGCTGTTTTACTCCAAGTTCACAGTTTACTTTACTGTAGGCATTGAGTTTATGGTCAGGGCAAGAAGGGTTAAGATTTAAAACATTGAAGTAATAAACTTGCCGACCTCTATCGGTCACAGGAGCAATTAATGAATATTCATGAGTATCAG
>CAMDOP010000102.1 GCA_945903675.1 Crenothrix polyspora | reverse complement strand
TTATTAAATTCTTTAATCATATCGATGACGCGAGTATTTCGAAGATCAGGACAATTTTCTTTAAATGCTAAGCCCATGATTAATATCTTTGCTTCATTAATATGTATACGCTTATTTAACATCAACTTTATGATTTGAGTGACCATATAATTACCCATGCTATCATTTAGACGTCTACCCGCTAAGATGATTTCTGGGTTATACCCTATAGCTTGTGCTTTATGCGTTAAATAATAAGGGTCCACGCTAATACAATGTCCACCAACTAAGCCCGGCCTAAAAGGTAGAAAATTCCATTTCGTACCGGCCGCTAATAATACTTCTTCAGTGTCGATACCCAATTGATTAAAAATTAAAGCCCATTCATTAATTAATGCGATATTGACATCGCGCTGGGTGTTTTCAATGACTTTGGCGGCTTCAGCAACCTTAATACTGCTAGCTTTATGGGTTCCTGCGCTAATAATACTTTTATATAGGTTATCAACAGTTTCTGCTGCATCTTTCGTCGAACCTGAGGTGATTTTTAAAATATTAGTAACGCGATGTTCTTTGTCGCCGGGATTGATTCTTTCTGGACTGTAGCCAATAAAAAAATCAGTATTAAAAACTAAGCCTGAGGTTTCTTCTAGAATAGGAACGCAAATTTCTTCGGTTGCCCCGGGATAAACAGTAGATTCATAAATGACGATATCCTGCTTTTTAAGTAGATTGCCTAGTAATTGACTCGCATTCTTTAGAGGAGTTAGGTCTGGTTGCTTATAAATATTGATAGGTGTTGGTACGGTAACGATGTAAATATTACATGACTCTAATTCTTTAGCGGTATAACTATAGCGTAGGTGAGTTGCTTTTTCCAGTTCAATGTCATTGATTTCAAGTGTGCGATCTTTACCGGCCATTAGTTCTTCAATTCGCTGTTTATTTATATCAAATCCAATGGTTAGGTACTTTTTCCCAAACTCTACCGCTAATGGTAAGCCGACATAGCCCATTCCAACAACGCCAATTTTAATATTATTCATTTTTCATTATTTCCTTAAGCGATTAATTATTGATAACAAAATATATAGTAAGTTACTGAGGGGTTATCCATCGGAGCAAATGAACGCAGTCGAGTTTGTCTATCGGAACTTGAATGTGTTCATTTTTTTTTTTGGATTTAAACGTTACAATCTTAGAGCTATAAAAAATTGAATAGGTGTTTAAGGCTCAATAAGGAAAGTCTTGAATATTTGTACTTTCTTGGTGATAAGTCACAATACGTTCTACTTCGTTTTTAGAGCCCAAAATAAGCGGTACGCGCTGATGAATGCTAGTGGGTTTAATGTCTAGCATACGTTCCCGTCCAGTTGAGCAAGAGCCACCGGCTTGCTCAATAATAAAAGCCATTGGATTCGCTTCATACATAATACGTAATCGACCCTCTGTTAAGGGTTTCCGTAGATCTAAAGGATACAAAAACACGCCTCCACGTGTTAGGATGCGATAAACCTCGGCTACTAATGACGCAATCCAGCGCATATTAAAGTTTTTTCCACGAGGGCCTTCAGTACCTTGCAAGCACTCATTAATATAACGTTGCACAGGAGGTTCCCAAAAACGTTGATTAGACATATTAATAGCAAATTCAGCCGTTTCTTCGGGTATACGGATGTTTGGCTGAGTCAATATAAATTCACCTATGTCTTGATCTAACGTAAAGCCATTAACGCCGTTGCCTGTAGTTAGTACCATCAAGGTTGATGGTCCATAAAGTACGAAACCTGCGCAGACTTGATTTGTACCTTTTTGTAGAAAATCTTCAGTCGTGGGTTCGTCATCTGTGTGACAGCGTAGTATAGAAAATATTGTCCCTACAGCAAGATTAACGTCGATATTTGATGAGCCATCGAGAGGATCAAATAACGCCAAGTATTTACCTTTGGGGTACTGCTTAGGAATGGCAATAATTTCATCTGCTTCTTCAGAAGCCATGCTTGCCAAGCTACCGCCCCAGCTCAGGTTGTTAATCATAATATCATTGGTGATAATGTCTAGCTTTTTTTGTACTTCGCCATGAATATTTTCTGATTCAGCACTGCCCAAAACATTCATAAGTTCACCGCGACTCACTAGATGCGATATTTGCTTACATGCGCTTGCAATATCTATTAACAATGGACTGAGTGCCCCTGATGCATCCCCTAAGTAACGTTGCTGCTCAAGAATGAATTGGGTTAAGGATATGGTCTTGGTCATCTCTTGTTTATTCCTCTGGCGCTAGGTTATGTATGAAATAGATTTAAAGGTGCAATAAGGTATTGAGTAATCAATAGATTACTTAGTTATTAGCTCTTATTTAAAGGCCGTATTATAAACCTTAAATAAAATATCAAGTCAGCTAATGCTGGAGTGAATGTGGGTTTTGATTTATATTGAAAAGTGATTAGTTATTCTTTTTTGAGGGTAGATAATCCCAGAAATTAATAGTGGGGAAAATATTATCCATGATTTCCAAAGCAGTTAAGTAACGATTGTCTATATTGTTTTTACGGATAGCATCATGCAGGTAGTTAAATCTTGCAAGGTGGTCTGTGATGCGTTTGATTGCATAGTCTGTGGTAGTTCCTGATTTCATAATGAACGGCCAGTCAGAAGCTTGAGCCAATAAAATAGAGCGCGCGGCCTGATTGAGAGCTCTTTTTTGTAATGAGTTGATGGTTATGTCTAGGAAATCTGTGGCTAATTGTTCCATCTCCGCTTCGGCTTTATGTAGAAAAGGATAAATCCAATTATTAGTTTCATTAAGCCAGTAACTAAAATAACCTTGATCACCCCAGGTTGATGCCGAGGGTGTAGCAATTTGATGACCTGATTGTTTTACTAAATAATCGCTGCAACTGATTGTTTGAATAGGATTACTCGGATTACTGGCTAAGCGTAATACGCACTCTAACCATTGAGGGCCTTCAAACCACCAGTGGCCGAAAAGCTCTGCATCGTAAGGCGCAACGATGATGGGCGGCCTATCCATAGTGCTATTTAAAGCTATAATCTGCTGTTGGCGTTTTTTGATAAAGTCCTGAGCATGCTGCTGTACTTTAGCCTGCGCTATTCTGGGATTGTAGATTTCTTTGGGCAAATCTTTGCCGGTGATGCGATAGTATTTAATGCCGGTATTGATGCGGATATCGCTATCGAGTATATAGGGCGCGATATAATCAAGGTCTAAATCAAAACCGATGTCTTTATAGTATTCTCGGTAATCTTGATCACCTGGATAACCTTCTTGAGAGCTCCATACTTGTTTAGATGATTCAGGGTCGCGTGCAAATGCCATTACACCATTTCCGCAATCTAGCGGTGCATAGACTCCGTTAAGAGGTACTTGGCTTGCATTCATGATGCCGTGGCTATCGACAAAAAAATAATTAATGCCCGCTTCAGCTAATAAAGTTTCTACGCCAGGGTAGTAGGCGCATTCTGGTAACCAAAATCCTGATGGCGAAAATCCTAGATGAGTTTTAAAGGTTTCTATGCCTATGTTTATCTGATTTCTAACGGCTATTTCGCTGATATTAAGTAACGGAAGTAAGCCATGAGTCGCCGCACAAGTGATTAATTCGAGTGTGCCCGCAGTATGATGCTTTTTAAAAGCGATCAATAAATCGCAGCGGTATTGATCTTGATAAATAGCTAAGGTTTTCTTATAAAATCGGTGGTATAAACGTGCTAGCTTTTGAAGCTCAGGTTGTTTCCGGGTTCTGATGATTTCTTTTTCGGCGAGTTCTAATGATTGATGTAAGTATTTCAGATACCGGGTTTGTAATAGTTCGTCGCGTAACATGCAAATGAGTGGCGGCGATAGTGACAGTGTCAGTCGATAAGGTACTTTATCGTTTTGTAGTCGGTCTAGTACGCTAATTAATGGAATATAGCATTCGGTAATGGCTTCAAATAACCAGTTTTCTTCAAAAAAACTTTCATGCTCTGGATGACGTACATAAGGTAGGTGGGCATGAAGTATGATGCTTAAATATCCACTCCTTATTGAAGTATTCACTGAGTGCCTTGTCCTGACCTGTTTCTATAGCCAGTGACTTTAATTTCTTTATTTTTAGATTTAAGGTCGCGTGGCGAATTAGGTTTAACCTGAGTTATAGGTGTTTTTTCTTGCGGTAGATGTGTCAAATTGGAGTCGGCAATAATATCTAGATGATTATCTGAAAAACTGATACCTAAACTAGCTTTGTAGGACATTGCATCGTTAGGCATTGATATAAATATATCTTGTTGGGTTTGAGCGAGGCTCATGGGGATATCTTCATGTCCCTTACTGAGGTAGTTGTTTTTATCAGACGCTGAATAAATTCTTAATGTTAGTTGCTGAGTCGAATTTTCTTGTAGGGGAAGGTGCTGCTTATTATTCTCTAGATTCCAGTAAGCATATAGCTGCTTAGGAGCGACAGGCATCAGCGTTAATTTTGGAGTGCTATCTGAAATCTTGGGTGCGTAGCATTGCCTAATTTCTTGGCTAATCTCAAGTAAGTCTTTTTGCGTTAACTTCATCTTGGGCTATTACCTGAATACGAGCGTTCATAAATAGTCATTAGCCATAATGACTTGATGTTTTTAGAGTGTTTTTGAGGCTTTTAAAGAGAAGTCGTCTGATGTTCAGTAAACTGATGAGACGATAAATATTGTGATTTCTAAAAAGAAGAAAATAATCAATCTAGGCAAGCGTAGTGCTCAATCGACCTATGAAGGTCGATTATTCAGCATATTATTGGCTTAGCCCATTTGTTTTTCACGAATTTCGTCGAGAGTTTTACAATCTATGCATAATGTTGCTGTAGGCCTCGCCTCTAATCGACGTATACCTATTTCAATGCCGCATGATTCGCAAAAGCCATAACCACCTGATTCGATTTCTTTAAGAGCCTCATCAATTTTCTTGATAAGCCTGCGTTCACGATCACGTGTCCTTAACTCTAAGCTAAATTCTGACTCTTGTGTCGCACGATCATTTGGATCAGGAAAGTTAGCTGCATCATCTTGCATATGCAATACTGTTCGATCTACCTCGTGCATTAACTCATTTTTCCAGTTTTTCAGGATAGTTTCAAAATGCTTAAGTTGAACTTCATTCATATACTCTTCGCCGTCAACTTCTTTATAAGGCTTAAAGCTGAAAGGTGAGGCATTCGGTGTAGCATTATCGGCCATTCATGAACTCCTAAAGACAGGATAATAAAAAATGCGCATTTTTAGCAGAATAGTTGCCGTATAGCAAGGTTTATCGACATGAATTTAAAATTATTAGTTTAGTTGGTTAAATTGTTTCAGTGAAGTGGGCTCACTGCATGACTAGTCAAATACATATGGATTTAATTAACCAAGCTTATGCGCATAGATAAATCTATAGCTTTGATGTGCTTAGTTAATGCACCTATAGAAATAAAATCAACACCTGTTTCTGCTATGGCGCGAATAGTATTTAAATCAATATTGCCGGAAGCTTCAAGTTCTATAGTGCCTGTATTAAGTGATACTGCTAACCTTAAGTCCTCTAAGCTAAAGTTGTCGAGCATAATACGATCTGGCTTTGCAGCAATCGCTTCATTAAATTCCTGTAGTGATTCTACTTCTATTTCCACTGTTAATGAGGTGAGTTCACGCGCTAACTTTATAGCTTTGCTAATAGAACCAGCGGCCATAATATGATTTTCTTTGATCAATACACCATCATATAAGCCAATGCGATGGTTATAGCAGCCGCCACAAACAACGGCGTATTTTTGAGCTAGCCTTAATCCTGGTAGCGTTTTTCGGGTATCTAAAACTTTACAAGACGTTCCTGCCACTGCATCCGCATATAGTCTGGCCTGTGTTGCTGTTGCCGATAAGGTTTGTAATAAATTTAAGGCCGTGCGTTCGCCCGTTAATAAAGGTCTTGCTGGACCATTGAGCTTACATAGAGTGGCACCTGAGGGTACACTTTCCCCTTCATTGGTGTACCAAGTAATACTAACGTTGCTGTCTAAATGCTTGAAGACAGCATCAAACCAAGGTTTACCACACAATACCATTGCTTCACGCGTTATCACCTCAGCGACTGCCTGTGTTGTTACAGGAATGATTGCGGCGGTAATGTCGCCAGTCCCCATGTCTTCGTCAAGGAAAGGTTTTATATCAATGGCTGGTGATAGTGTTGTCATAGCTATATTTTTGTTTCTGGCAAAATCAAAGAGGAAGCTGCTTAGTTTACTGTATTTTTAGCGTTGAGCGAGATACGAAAGTTTTAGCATAAAGCGTGTAAAAATTGACTGCTTGTATTCATACATACAAGCATGTCTGTATGTACGGTATAATTAAAAAAAATAATGATATAGAAATCGTCATAATGGCTCAATTTTTTGAAATACATCCCGAAAACCCGCAATTGCGCTTAATTCATCAAGCGGTTGATATTATACGCAAAGGTGGCGTTATTGCTTATCCTACTGATTCATCTTATGCCTTGGCTTGTCAGGTTGGTGACAAACAGGCGATGGATAAGATTCGACGCATCAGGCAGTTAGATGATAAACATAATTTCACTTTGGTCTGTAAAGATTTAACTCAGGTATCAACCTTCACCAAAATTGGTAATGATGCCTATCGATTGATCAAAGCCTTAACCCCCGGGCCTTTTACCTTTATCTTAGAGGCTACGCGTGAAGTGCCGCGTAGATTGCAACACCCCAAGAAAAAAACCATAGGCATACGTATACCAGATCATCCCGTTACACAATTGCTGCTACAGGAGTTAGGTGAAGCTTTGTTCAGTTCCACACTCGCTTTGCCGGCAAGCACTGAGGCTATTGACGATCCTTATGACATCAAAGATAAGCTAGAGCATGAGCTGGATTTGATTATAGCTGCCGGTATTATCGAACATGAAGAGACCACTATGATTGAGTTTTCAAATGATGGCATAGAGATTATCCGGCAAGGCAAAGGTCTTGCGCCCATATTGAACTAAGTGAGGAGAAATAGATGATGGATGAGTTGAGTGTTATCCAGCGCATAGCCGTATGGATATTACCGGTTATTTTTGCAATTACTGTGCATGAAGTAGCCCACGGCTGGGTCGCAAAGAAATATGGCGATAATACCGCGTCTCGATTGGGTAGATTAACCTTAAATCCTGTTAAGCATGTTGATTTATTAGGGACGATTATTTTGCCTGGTTTATTATTAATGACTGGTACTGGTTTTATTTTTGGTTGGGCAAAACCCGTGCCAGTGGATGCTAGTAATTTTAAAAGACCTTTGCAAGATATGGCTATCGTTGCTTTGGCTGGGCCAGTTTCGAATTTAATAATGGCTTTAATTTGGGCGCTCATCATCCGATTAGGCATTTTTATTGGTACGAATGCAGAAGCTATTTCATTGCCTTTGATTTATACCGGTGTTGCGGGAATTTCAATTAATTTAGTTTTGGCTATGATTAATTTATTACCGATTCCACCCTTAGATGGCAGTCGTATTTTGACGGGTATTTTACCCAGTTATTGGGCTTGGCAATATAATCGTTTAGAACGCTATGGTTTTATACTTTTATTAGTGCTGCTTTATACTAAAATTTTGAATGTTATTTTAGAATACCCTCTGTTTATTGCTCAGAAATTGTTTTTTTCTATTGCTGGTATGTAACTTTTTAAAAGTTAATAGCTTAACTGTAGTGTTGCGTATGAAAAATATAAGGTGAGGATATGACTGTAGTTGCATCGAAAGAGGCAATGCCGGCGGCTTTCGCCATAGTTAATGGTGCTCCTTTTGAAAAGTTACCCGATGATCTTTATATACCGCCGGATGCTCTAGAGGTCTTTCTTGATTTGTTTGAAGGTCCTCTGGATTTATTGCTGTATTTGATACGGCGACAAAATCTAGATATTGTGAATATCCCGATTGCTCAAATTACCCAACAATATATTAGTTATATTAAATTGATGGGGGAATTGAATTTAGAGTTAGCTGCAGAATATCTGGTTATGGCAGCTTTATTGGC
This sequence comes from Crenothrix polyspora, assembly GCA_945903675.1. GTDB lineage: Bacteria > Pseudomonadota > Gammaproteobacteria > Methylococcales > Methylomonadaceae > Methylobacter_C. Next base: position 1,973 of record CAMDOP010000102.1, on the reverse strand, counting down.
AGAGATAAAATCTAGAATGCTACTGCCTAGACAAGTTGAAGCCGATGAGGAAGAAGAGGACCCTAGGGCCACCTTGATTCGTCGCTTGCAGGAATATGAATGTATTAAGGCTGCAGCTGAAGAGATCGATTTATTAGCCAGAATTGAACGTGACATATTCGCCATTGATGTCGATGTGTCTTTATTAGGTGTTGATCAACCGTTACCCGATGTCCAGTTAAACGATATGTTGCTGGCACTTAAGGATGTTTTTAAACGGGTTGCGCAACTTAGTCATCATCAAATTACTAAAGAAGCGTTATCTGTCCGTGAACGAATGGCAACCATTTTGGAATACCTTGAAAGAGAAAATAACCTCCTTTTCTCGCAATTATTTGTCCGAAAAGAAGGTCGACACGGAGTTGTTGTCTCGTTTTTGGCCATCCTCGAACTTGGCAAAGAAGGACTTATCGAAATCATCCAATCCGAGCCCTATTCCGAAATTCGAGTTAGAAAAGTCAATTGTCATACCGAAACCCAAGGTCTCTAAAGCTCGTGTGCGATCAGAAAACGTCACTATAAAAGTCGAACCACTTAAGCTTAAGCCCTACGCTAAAGATATTCAGCATGTAGCCGAAAAAATCAGATCACGACGTAAGAAGTTAACCATGACACCTTTGAATAATGTATCTATAGTCTCTGAGCTACCTGAAGCCAATGTGAAAACTAAACGTATCGTTGAGGCTATTTTATTTGCTGCTAGACGGCCAATGACGCCTAAACAAGTACAGCAGGTTTTTCCTGAGCTTGAGCAGCCTGAACTTCCGGATATATTGTTAGCAATAGATTCTATTATTGAGGATTATCGATTTCGACCTATAGAATTAAAAGCCGTCGCGAGTGGTTATCGGTTTCAGGTTAAGCAGGAATTGTCGCGTTGGGTTTCTCGTTTATTTGAGGAAAAGCCACCCAAATATTCCAGGGCTTTGTTAGAAACTTTAGCTATTATTGCTTACAAGCAACCGGTAACACGGGGTGAAATTGAAGATATACGCGGCGTCAGTGTCAGCTCAAGCATTATTCAAACGTTACTTGAACGAGAATGGGTGCGAGTCGTTGCCCATAAAGAAGTGCCTGGTCGTCCAGGGCTGTATGGCACAACCAAACAATTTTTAGATTATTTTAATATAGCATCAATAAATGAACTACCGACTCTGCAAGAGATACAACATCTTGAGTGGCCGATAGATAAAATGCAACAACCTATGCAGGTAATGAGTGAAAAGCAAGAAACCAACTAATGATTCATCGACAAGGCCCGGCAGTTCGCCCGCGAGAGCGAATAAGTCACCTAAGCAACAGCGAAGAAATCAACAAAAACAGGCACCGAAAGCCACTGAAGCTAAGTCAGTAGCGCCTTCGCCCGAATCCGTTAATGTAAGTAAAGTTACCAGAAGACCTGATCGCGCTCAGCCGGAGATCGGAGAGCGGATACAAAAAGTGCTGGCGCGTGGCGGTATGGGCTCACGTAGAGAAATTGAACGCTGGATAGATGAAGGCCGACTTAAGCTTAATCATAATGTCGTTAAATTGGGGGATCGTTTAAAAGAAGGCGATCATCTACAATTAAATGAGCGGGTCGTACATTGGGAAAAATTTGCCATACAACCGACGCGCGTGTTGCTTTATCATAAACCCACAGGTGAAATCGTTACTCGACGTGATCCCGAAGGGCGGCCGCTAGTCTTTACTCAATTACCTGAGTTGCTGACTGCCCGCTGGATTTCCGTCGGTCGATTAGATATTAATACGTCTGGGCTTTTATTAGTGACCAATAATGGTGAATTAGCGAATCGATTAATGCATCCCTCCACCGAAGTAGAGCGTGAATATGCCGTGCGCATTTTAGGTGATGTTTCAGATGCAACACTGGAAAAATTAAAGCAGGGCGTAGCGCTTGAAGATGGTATTGCTAAGTTTGATGCGATTCGATT
>CAMDOP010000101.1 GCA_945903675.1 Crenothrix polyspora | reverse complement strand
GTCCAGTGCTCGCGTTGAAACTTTGATAATACGCATTGGCAAGATCGTCCCAAGGAATACAAGCGCTTAGTTTTATCCAACGATTGTTTTTATCCATGGTTCGTTCAAAAGGCGTTTCAAATCCTTCTAAAGTAAGCTGAGTTTGGCTAGGTATTCGGATCATAAGTGCACGGGTTTTGTGAGGTGAAACTCAATTTCTATGCACTTATTATATCATTTATTGGCAATATAGTTAACACTATCAATAAGTTATTGTTTCTGAGCGAACTCTAAGTAGAAATTAAGCTAATAATGTGATACTGTTTCCTTTGTTTTAACATAGTTAAGGCAATTAAAATAACTCAAATAATAATAAAAACAGGAAAAAACAATGACATCTAAACTTATTATAGCGGCAGGGCTTGTGACATTGGCGTTATTATCAGCTTGTAACAAAACTGAAGAAGCTTCAGAAGCAAAAACAGCTACAACTGAGCAAGCACCTGCAGCCGCTCCAGTTGCTGAAGCAGCACCAGTAGTCGAGTCTGCTCCAGTTGCCCCAGCGACAGAAGCCGCTCCAGTAAGCAAGTAATAAAAAGTATTTAACAACACGTATTAGCTTATTTTAGAGAGTAGTGCATTATGAATATGTCATCTTGCACTACTCGCTAATACGGGTTGATGATGTGAACGCCTCACAAACCTCTGGACTAGCAATCAGCATAGCCAAATCTTTTGCTGACCTGCCTTAATAATGGATGGTCAATTTAAAGATGATTTAAGTCCACACATGGCGCTGCGTATTTTCGGGTAGTTTATTAAATACCGGATGTTTAGCGATGCCATAATGCTCAGGATAATACACCGCGCCTAAATACAGGCCGTCAGGCGACGCAGTAATGCCGCCTAATTTCCGATCTTTTACCTCTAATAAATGCCGCGTCCAGTCTATCGGTTCTTTACCAGATCCTATGGCCATTAACACACCAGCAATGTTTCTGACCATGTGATGTAAAAACGCATTGGCAGAGATATCGATAATCACTTTCTCGCCTTCTCGATAGACATCAATAAAATGCATGGCTCTGCAAGGGCTTACCGACTGACAACCTTGCGCTCGGAAGGAAGAAAAATCATGTTGGCCGATTAAATGCTGGGCGGCTTCATGCATGATGTCTGCATCTAAGGGTGCGTGACACCAAGTAACTTGCTGGCGTAATAGCGCTGATTTAATCGGTCTATTTAAAATAACATAGCGATAAAAGCGGGCAATGGCACTATAACGAGCATGGAAGTCACCGACAGCATGCTGAGCCCAAATGATTCTAACATCATCGGGTAAATAACTATTTCCGCCTAAACTCCAAGTATGGAGTTCACGGAGACTAGTGGTATCAAAGTGTATGACTTGTTCTAATGCATGTACGCCGGTATCGGTTCTTCCTGCGCAGATTACAGTGACTGGATGATTGGCAATTTTTGACAAGGCAACTTGGAGTACCAACTGTACGCTACGGTATTTAGTTTGCCATTGCCAACCTGAATAGCCACTACCATCGTATTCAATCCCTAAAACTATGCGGGTTTTATTCATTTAGTTGCTCGTAGTGGTTATAGTTGCGGTACGTGTGTCATGGGTATAGGCGTAGGTCGGGCACATATTTTTCGTGCCCGACAATTACCTGTTCAGTGCTAATTGTCGGGCAACGCTAACGCTTTTTCCCGACCTACCATTAGGCGGGTTTTATTCATGGATATAAACCTTAATACCTACGTCAATACGGTTAAATAAATCGAGCAGGTCGGCATTTTTCATGCGTATGCAACCATGCGACTGAGGGCTGCCTGTTACTGTGTCATCAGGGCTGCCGTGTATATATATGTAGCGCCAAGTGCTATCAACGTTACCATAACGATTTTTATGGGGTTCTAAACCACCTAGCCAAAGTATGCGCGTTAAGATCCAATCACGTTGTGGATGTAACTTTGCAAGTTCAGGGCTATATATTTCACCAGTGGGTCGCCTGCCTATAAAGACCGTCTGTAAAGCTTGGTGCGCGCCAATTTTTGCTCTAATACTATGCCAGCCACGCGGTGTACATTCGCTGCCTTTTAATTCTCCCGCGCCATTTTTTGCAGTGGATATAGGATAGCTGAGTACCTTGTTACCTAGATTGATAATAGAGAGTTGTTGACGGGCGATATTGATATTAAGGTGTTCTTGGGTTTCGTAATCTAGTTTATGTATCATTTAATGTGCCAGTGCTTTAGGTCGGAAAGCTTCGCGCATCCTGCGTCAATGGTGGATGCGCGTTACTTATCCAACCTACCTAACGAATCTTGTTTCAATTTATTACAGATACTTAATCATAGCTTTCAATGACGTCCATGATAAGTCCTAGCTCTTTGTGTGTTATATTATAAACAATACTGAGGAATTAGAGGTATTTGGAGAGTTATTTTAATTTTTAATATCATAAACTTTCGATATAAGCCCCTACAAAGCTAGCTTTATAGACCCTCAGTCTCGCGATACATAAACAGTGTTATCGCTGATGTCCAAAACACTGTCTTTATCAATAACGGTTAGTCATGAATTACCCATATATTCATCCGTTACTGACTATTTTTTACCCCAATCTAACAGCCTTTCACAGAGACCCAATACATGCCATTTACCAAACTCGGTTTATCAGATCCACTCATACGTGCCATTGCTGATGCCGGTTATACCACACCTTCTCCTATCCAATTACAAGCTATACCCGCTGTTTTAAATGGCCATGATTTATTGGCTGCCGCACAAACCGGTACTGGAAAAACCGCAGGTTTTGCCCTGCCTATTTTACATCGATTGTCGCAACATAATTATGGTGCTAATCGTCCTGTGCGAGTTTTGATTCTAACGCCTACGCGTGAATTAGCGGCTCAAGTTGGTGAATCAGTTATTAAGTACGGCGCACATTTACATCCACGTTTAAAAACTGAAATCGTTTTTGGTGGCGTTAAAATTAATCCACAAATGATGCGTTTACGCGGTGGCGTTGATGTGTTGGTTGCGACACCCGGTCGCTTGTTGGATTTGGTGGGTCAGAATGCACTTAAATTAGATAAAATAGAAACACTGGTTTTAGATGAAGCGGATCGTATGTTGGATATGGGCTTTATTCGTGATATCCGTAAAATCATCGCCTTGCTACCCAAAAAACGTCAAAACCTATTGTTCTCTGCGACCTTCTCAGAAGATATCCGTAAGCTCACCACAGGTCTACTGGTCAATCCTATCAAAATAGAAGTCGCTGCACGTAATACGGCGGCAGAAACGGTAGAGCAACTGGTTTATCTTTGTAACAAAGCCAGCAAAGCGGAATTATTGTGCCATTTGGTAAAGTCTAATGATTGGCAGCAAGTGCTAGTCTTTACGAGTACTAAACATGGTGCTAACCGTTTAACGGATAAGCTCAATAAGATCAATGTTAAAGCGGCGGCTATTCATGGTAATAAGAGTCAAGGTGCAAGAACCAGCGCTTTGGCGGGCTTTAAGGCTGGAGAAATCAGAGTGTTAGTAGCCACTGATGTGGCTGCACGTGGTATTGATATCGCTTTATTGCCGCATGTTATCAACTATGAGTTACCTAAAGCACCGGCTGATTATGTGCATAGACTTGGTCGTACTGGTAGAGCAGGGGAAGAAGGTCAAGCGATCTCTTTAGTGTCTCATGATGAAATCGGTGCTTTGCGTCAGGTTGAGAAATTGATTGCTAAAACCATTAAGCGTGAACAAGTTGAAGGTTTTGAGCAATCAGCTGTTGCTCCTCCTATGCCGCCTGAACCACCACGCGCGCCACGTCCACCCAGAAATAACAGTCAGGCACGTAAGCCTTCTGGTAATGCTAAACCAAGAACAAGATCTTGATTTAAGCTGTAGCCTGACTAGTTCAGAACTGGCCGATCTAGCCCTACAAATCAAACAGTGGGGCGTGGAGTTGGGCTTTCAACAAGTCGGTATTACTGATACCGACTTGTCGGTTGCAGAAAGTCATTTACAAAACTGGCTGGCGCAAGACTTTCATGGCAACATGGATTATATGCAGCGTCATGGCCTTAAGCGCAGTCATCCTGAGTTATTGCATGAAGGTACGCTAAGGGTTATTTCGGTACGCATGGATTATCAGTCTGATACAGCGCTTGCCATGCAGCAGAGTTTAGATGATCCAACTTCAGCTTACATTTCACGCTACGCTTTAGGTCGCGATTATCATAAAATGATGCGCAACCGCTTACAAAAACTCGCAGATAAAATACAAGCAGCATGTAAGTCTGATGCTGAACCATTAAGCATGCGTGCTTTTGTAGATACTGCACCGGTATTGGAAAAAGCCTTAGCCGAAAAAGCGGGTTTGGGTTGGATTGGTAAGCATTCTAATTTAATAAATCGTAAAGCCGGCTCTTGGTTTTTCTTGGGGGAGTTGTTTACTGATTTACCGCTGCCTATTGATGAGCAAACCACGGCGCATTGTGGCAGTTGTACCGCGTGTTTAAGTATTTGCCCAACTCAGGCTATAGTTGCACCTTATCAGGTTGATGCGAGACGTTGTGTGTCTTATTTAACTATTGAGTTGCAAGGTTCAATTCCTGTTGATTTAAGAGCGCTGATTGGTAATCGTATTTATGGCTGTGATGATTGTCAGATTATCTGTCCGTGGAATCGTTATGCAAAAATAACTGCAGAGCACGACTTTAATCCTAGGCAGCAATTAAATAGCCAACAATTACTGGCGGTTTTTGCTTGGAGTGAAGCGCTGTTTTTGGTAAAGACCGAAGGGTCTGCCATACGTCGTATCGGTCATGAACGTTGGTTAAGAAATATTGCAGTTGCCTTAGGTAATGCGCCTAGATCAGACGTTATTGTTGAGGCCTGAACTAATAAACTAAACCATCCTTCCGGCCTAGTTAAAGAGCATGTGCAATGGGCGTTGGAACAGCAACAACAAAAGCGCTGAGTAGCGTAGGAGAGTTGTAATATCTTTTCGATAGAATTAGTAAACGCTAAAAAATAATCAATACCCTATTTAGTTAGATAAGTATAAGAGTCAGGTCATGAGTAAACAAAAATTATCATTGCAGGAACAATTATTAAAGTCTGGTTTAGTGAGTTCAGCCAAAGCTAAAAACATTAAGTCTGATAAATATAAACAAGAGCACTTAAAACGTAATAATAATATAGCTGTTGTCGATGAAGCTAAAGAGCTAGTACAAAAAACCTTAGCTGAAAAAGTTGAAAGAGACCGTGCATTAAATCTGCAAATTAAACAGCAAGAAGAGCAGAAACATTTGAAAGCACAGGTTAAGCAATTGATTGAACTTAACAAGCAACCCAAAGATGCTGATGGCTTGGCGTATCATTTTACTGATGAAAATAAAGTAAAAACGCTATATGTTTCTGAAGCTATGCGTGACGCACTTATTAAAGGTCGATTAGCTATAGTAAAACTGGGTAAAAACTTCGAAGTTATAGATTCTGAGGTAGCAAAAAAGATAAGTCTACGAGATGCCTTTAGTGTGATCGTTCATAACGAGCAGAGCACTGCGACTGTTGATAATCAAAATGATCCTTATGCCGCCTTTGAAATTCCTGATGATTTGATGTGGTAAGGTTTTAAAGTAGGATGGCTACAGTGCTTAACGAAACCCATCCTACTATCTTACCTAATCTATGCTGGGTTAAGGTAAATCAATAGCTTCTGAGACTTTATTATAATCAACACCCACGCTGACTATGAAGCTAGTGGCCTCTTCAATATTCATGGATGAGGTTATTAATTTTGATTTATCGACGATTACCGTAAACCCTGAGGTTGGATTAGGAGAAGTAGGGATAAATAACACATATTTATTTTCATGTTTATTAGTCACATAGGCTGGCACCCATATCCCGTCTTTGGGATACTCAACATAAACCACTTCCTTAGCCATGGTTTGTTCGCGCGATGAGATCATATTAATGACTTTTTTAAGCACACGATAAATAGTGTTCAAAAAAGGAATTCTAGCAATAACATAATCAAAGACACTAATCACCCAAGAGCGACCTTTTTTTACGATGGTATTACCTATGGATATTAATAGTATAAAGCTGACCACGAAAACGATAGCGGTATAAAGATAGCTATCTGCAAAACCATAGACCACTTGAAATAAATCAGAAACCAAGCTTTGTACAAAGAGGATGATTTGTAAAACAACCACTATAGGTATAACTGCAAAAACACCAATCAGAAAATCATTCAAGATTTTTTTAATATAATCATTCATTTTATGTCCTATTCTTTTATTATTCTTATATTGACTAAATTATATGTAGTGGTACAAATAATTAAAGGAATGGTTATATAACATTTTCTTTGTTAAATAACCATCTATTCGAATATTAAGTGAGCGCAAATATAACAAATGACATATTGATTAGCTTTAGTTGCCCTGTTTATTGTGGGTTGAGTGGCTGTGGTTTTAGTTTCCAAATTTCATTGTTATATTCGTTAATGGTACGATCAGTAGAAAACTTACCGCTATTCGCACAATTAATGATACTCATTTTAGTCCAGCGCTCTTGGTCTAGGTAAGCCTCTTCAACACGTTTTTGAGCATCAATATAACTTCTAAAATCAGCAATAGTCATCCATGGATCATGTGGGTTTTTAATAGAGCTAATCACATCATCAAATAGTCCTGGTTCGAATTGATTGAAGTGGCCTGACTCCAAGAGATGTAAAACGTCTTTTAAATCATTGTCATGGTCGATTATAGCTAGAGGGTTGTAATGCTTTCGTCTAGATTCAATTTGTTCTTCTGTTAAGCCAAACAGAAAAAAGTTCTTTTCACCGACTTCTTCACGAATTTCAATATTGGCTCCATCTAGCGTGCCTATAGTGATAGCGCCATTCATCATTAGCTTCATATTGCCTGTGCCAGACGCTTCTTTACCCGCTGTAGATATTTGTTCTGACAAGTCTGCCCCTGGACATATCTTTTCCATGGCTGAAACCCGATAATCGGATAAAAAAAGCAAGGCTAATTTATCGCCTACATCTGGATCTGAATTAATGATCTGAGCCACGTTATTGATTAACTTAATGACCTTTTTTGCCATGCGGTAACCCGGTGCCGCTTTACCGCCAATTAATACACATCGGGCTACCCAATTTTCAGTATCGCCTTTTTTAATGCGGTTATATAGATGAATAACATGGAGTACATTCAATAATTGGCGCTTATATTCATGTATGCGTTTAACTTGCATATCGAAGATGGCATCAACATTTAAATGTAATTCAGTTTCATGATTAGCTTTTTTATAGTCGATTAAGCTTTGTTTTGCCGCTTGTTTAATAGCACGCCATTGCTTTCTGAATTGAGCATCTTCAGCATAGGGTTCTAGTTTTTTTAACTGCGACAAATCTGTTATCCAGCCATCGCCTATGGTTGCGCTTATAAGACTGGCTAATTCTGGATTACAGGCAGCTAACCAGCGTCTTGGCGTTACGCCATTCGTTTTATTATTGAACTTATGTGGCCAAAAAGCATAAAAATCACTAAATAAGCCTTGTTGTAATAACTGGGTATGTAGTTGTGCAACGCCATTTACGGAAAAACTTCCGACTATGGCGAGATGAGCCATTCTGACCTGTTGTTCATGACCCTCTTCAATGATAGACATTTTACGTAATCGTTCGCCATCACCAGGCCAATGACTTGAAACATCAGTCATAAACTGCGCGTTAATTTCAAAAATAATTTCCATTAATCTTGGTAATAAACGCTGCATTAATTTAACTGACCATCTTTCCAATGCTTCTGGTAATAAGGTGTGATTGGTATAAGCCATGGTATTTTTTGTAATAATCCAAGCTTCATTCCAACTTAAATGGTGAATATCTACCAATAAACGCATTAATTCTGCAATAGCGATACTAGGATGCGTATCATTTAACTGAAAACAATTTTTTTCAGCAAAGCGTGTAAAATTATTACCATGAATACCTGTCCAGTGAGCCAGAACATCTTGTAGGCTAGCTGAAGCCAGAAAATATTGCTGGCGTAACCTAAGCTCTTTTCCATTTTCATTGGCATCATTAGGATATAAGACCATGGTAATGTTTTCTGCGGTGTTTTTTGCGGCAACAGCTTCTGCATAGTCGCCTGCATTAAACTCATCTAAATTAAATTCTTCAGTCGCGACAGATTTCCATAAGCGTAAGGTATTAACAGTGCCATTTTGATAGCCTGGTATCGGGGTATCAAAAGGGACAGCCAGTACATTAGATGTTTCTATCCAAGTATGTTTTGAGTGCCCGTCATCGTCAGTTGTTGTTTCGGTGTGGCCACCAAACTTGATGGTATGTGAATATTCAAGTCGTTCAATTTCCCAAACATTACCATGACGCAACCAATGATCAGGTTTTTCAACTTGTTCACCATTAACGATGGTTTGCGTAAACATGCCATATTCATAACGTAGACCATAGCCTAAGATAGGAAGTTGTAGGGTGGCACAGCTATCTAAAAAACAAGCCGCTAATCGTCCTAGGCCACCATTACCTAAGCCAGCATCTTGCTCGCTACTAATTAATTCCTCTAATTCGATACCCAGATCATACATGGCTTTAGTAACGGTATCGGTAACGCCTAAATTTAACATGGCATTGCTTAAAGTGCGGCCCATTAGAAATTCCATTGACAGGTAATAGCCGCGTCTACAGTCGTTTTTGCTGTAGGTTTGATGAGTAATGTTCCAGTGTTCCATCAAACGATCACGTATAACTAATGATAAAGCCGAGCTTGCATAAAAAGGTGATCGACAATTTTCATCTCGCCCAAGTAAATGCACATAGTACTGTTTGAAATCATCAATAAAATCGACTTTTTTAATACCTTTATTAGGAAGGTTTGTGATGGATAGCTTTGGTTTGCTTTTAACGTATTTATTGGTCGGCATAATTGTATCCTAATAAAAACAAAGTAATTTTTTAGAAATGGTATTAATTTAAGGTGTCTTTGGTATGCTTAAGTAGTCAGTGTTATAAGCCTTATGTAACATCATAACATTACTTAGCTGTCAAAATGTAATTGCTTTATATTGTCTAGCTAAATTAATTAGTTGATTGGTAGTCGCGATATTTCCGTGTCTCTTAGCTACTCTTAAGGTCAGAGCAGCTTTGTGATCAAATGTTCTAGGATATAACTATGTGGCAATAGTTTGTTTTAAGCTAGCTTTATGGTTTAGTTGTGGCGATTGTTTCTTTTTTCTAAGAAGTATCGTTCTAGTCTTTTAAAATAGGCATGTATACCATAAAGAAAACCACCTGCTATCGGTAATGCCAGATACCAGTGTTCTTTAGCTTCGGCCAACAAACTTAATATTTCATCACCATAAATATAAGCAGGCGTTATAGTAATAGCAGCCCATACCCAAGCACTAATTAGATTGATGAGGGCGAATTTTTTAGCGGAGTATTTGGTAATACCTATCGACATAGGAATGACGGTACGTAAACCATACATATAGCGCTGCATAAAAATAATAGGCCAGCCGTATTTTTTTAATAGCAAATGAGCGATGGCGAATTTGCGTCGTTGAGTATAGAGCTTTCGTTGAATATAGCCTTTGTTCATTCGGCCTATGTAAAAATAGATTTGATCGCCAGTGAAGCCACCTAAGCCTGCTATAAAAACGGTTAAGAAATAATCCATGTCGCCGGTATGAGCCATAATGCCGCCCATAATTAAGCCCATTTCACCTTCTATGATGCTCCATAGAAATAAAATGACATAACCGTACTCTTTGAGCCAACCGATGAATAGATCTTCCATAAAATAATTAATTCCGCTGAGGGTGTGCTTTCATCGCAATCATTTTCTTACATGCAGGTGAAAAACAAAAAAGTTATATTAACATACCATAGCTTAGAGAAGAGCATGCAGTAATTCACATACCCTTCTAAGCATACAATTTAGGTAACTCGCAAAAAATAAAATACCCCATAGGATGTGCTGAGCAACCTGAAGTGCATCGCTTTATAGGCATGATGCGCTTCACTATCGTACAGCACATCCTATGAAAATGGGGGGTTTATTATTGCGTCTTACCTTAATTCATTGCCGCAACAATAGCATTACCCATTTCAATAGTGCCGCAGTTTGATTGTGGATTAATGTCTTGAGTTACGAAAATGCCTTCATTAACAACT